>JACMKK010000331.1 GCA_014380115.1 Luteimonas sp.
CTCCTTCAACCGCTCGGACACCTCTCCGCTGGAACCCGGATGCCAGCATCCATCCGCATCCGGGGTCGGCAATTCTAGCCGCGGGCGCATCTAGCGACAAGGAAAACCCGTGCACGGGTCTCCAGGTCGCGGTCGCTGCGACGCGGCGTGGCAGAATGGCGGCATGTCGTATCTCGTCCTCGCCCGCAAGTGGCGCCCGAAGCGTTTCGCTGAACTGGTCGGTCAGGAACACGTCGTCCGGGCGCTCACCAACGCGCTCGATTCCGGCCGCGTCCACCATGCCTTCCTGTTCACCGGCACGCGCGGCGTCGGCAAGACGACCATCGCCCGGATCTTCGCCAAATCGCTGAACTGCGAGCGGGGCACGTCGGCCGAGCCCTGCGGCGAATGCGCGACTTGTCTGGCCATCGACGCCGGTCGCTTCATCGACCTGCTCGAGATCGACGCAGCCAGCAACACCGGCGTCGACGACGTGCGCGAGGTGATCGACAACGCGCAGTACATGCCCTCGCGCGGGCGCGTGAAGGTCTATCTGATCGACGAAGTGCACATGCTGTCGAAGTCGGCGTTCAACGCGCTGCTGAAGACGCTGGAGGAGCCGCCGGCGCATGTGAAGTTCCTGCTCGCCACGACCGACCCGCAGAAGCTGCCGGTGACGGTGCTGTCGCGCTGCCTGCAGTTCAACCTCAAGCGCCTCGACGAACAGCAGATCCAGGGGCAGATCGCAAAGATCCTCGAAGCCGAGGGCATCGCCGTCGAGCCAGGCGCGATCCGCCAGTTGTCGAAGGCCGCCGATGGCAGCCTGCGCGACGGCCTGTCGCTGCTGGACCAGGCGATCGCCTACACCGGCGCCAGCGCCGGCGGCGGGGCGCTCGACGATGCGGCCGTGGCGACGATGCTCGGCAGCGTCGACCGCACCCGCGTCGGCGCCTTGCTCGATGCGCTGGCTGACGGCGATGGCGAACGGCTGCTCGGCGAAGTCGCCACGCTCGCCGAATTCTCGCCGGACTGGGGCAGCGTGCTCGACGCACTGGCCGACGGCCTGCATCGCGCGCAGGTGAAGCAACTGGTGCCAGCGGTGGCGATCGAGGCCGACGGCGTCGATATCGATGCGCTCGCCGCCGCGTTGCGGCCGGAAGTGGTGCAGCTGTGGTACCAGATGGCGCTGAACGGGCGCCGTGACCTGCCGCTCGCGCCGAGCCCGCGCGCCGGTTTCGAGATGAGCCTGCTGCGCATGCTCGCGTTCCGGCCCGCGGAGGCGGGCGCGCAGACCGTCGCCACGCCTGCTGCAGCGACGCGCATCGCTAGTGCTGCCGCTGCGAAAGCGGCACTGGCATCCGATGCCGCACCGGCACCTTCGCGTCCGACGAGGCCTGCGCCACCGGCGCCTGCGGCATCGCCAGCGCGCGTAGAACCGCCGCAACGCACCGATGCACAAGCCACCGCTGCGGAGCCCGCGATCGCGCCTGTGCCGGACAAGCCGTCGCCGGACCGGACTGCGTCGGTGTCGGCCGAAGCTCCTGCCATCGAAGTCGATGCCGATCGCTGGCTCGACCTGGTCGCCGGCAGCGGCCTGCGCGGTCCGGCGCGCGAACTCGCCGCGCATGCGGCCTTCATCGGTTACCGCGACGGCGTACTCAGCCTGTCGCTTCCGCCGGAAGACGATCACCTGCGTGCGCCCGGCCTGGTCAAGCTGCTCGGCGATGCGCTGGCCGGTGCGCTCGGCGGCGTGCCGCAGATCCGTTTCGAAAGCAACAAGCCCGGCAACGGCGAGACCCTGCACGCGCGCAGTGCACGGCAACGCGATGCGCGCCAGAACAGCGCCGAAGCCGCGTTCCTGGCCGATCCCGACGTGCAGCGGCTGATCTCGCAGCATGGCGCCAAGGTCGTGCCCGACTCCATCCGCCCGCTCGACGAATGATTTTTTCGTGAAGCGGGCTTTCCGATAACGAGCCGAACAGCGAGTACCGACATGCGTGGAAACATCGCCCAATTGATGCAGCAGGCGCAGAAGATGCAGGAAAACATGCAGCGCGCCCAGGAAGAACTGGCCAACGTGGAAGTCACCGGCAACGCCGGCGGCGGCATGGTCAGTATCACCATCACCGGCCGCATGGAATGCCGCAAGGTGCGCATCGACCCGAGCGTGCTGTCCGATCCGGAGATGGCCGAGGACCTGATCGCCGCGGCGTTCAACGATGCGGTCAACAAAGCGAACGCGGCGTCGCAGGAAAAGATGGGCGCCGCGACCGCGGGCCTGCCGTTGCCGCCGGGGATGAAGCTGCCGTTTTAATTTGCTCCCTTCCCTGCCAAGGCAGGGGAGGGCCGGGCTGGGGTTACGCGATCAGCGACGAACGTAACCCACCCACTACACCCCTTCGAACCTCCCCCTGCCAACGCGGGGGGAGGGGCACAACGCGATGACCGCCTCCCTCCTCGAACAACTCATCGAAGCCTTCCGCGTCCTGCCCGGCGTCGGCCAGAAAACCGCGCAGCGCATGGCCTACCACGTGCTCGAGCGCGAGCGCGACGGCGGCAAGCGCCTGGCCGAAGCGCTGGCATCGGCGGTCGAGCGCATCGGTCATTGCGCGCGCTGCCGCGACTTCAGCGAGAGCGACCTGTGCGCGACCTGCGCCAGCGCCTCGCGCGACGCGCACCAGCTGTGCGCGGTGGAATCGCCGGCCGATCGGCTCGCGATCGAGCAGGCCACCGGCTATCGCGGGTTGTACTTCGTGCTGCAGGGCCGGCTGAGCCCGCTCGACGGCATCGGCCCGCGCGAGCTCGGACTCGAGCAGCTGTCAGCGCGGCTCGCCGAAGGTGCCGTGCAGGAGCTGATCATCGCCACCAACCCGACCGTCGAAGGCGAGGCCACCGCGCACTACCTGGCCCAACTGGCACGGCAGCACGGCGTGCGTCCGAGCCGGCTCACGCACGGCGTACCGCTGGGCGGCGAACTCGAGTACGTCGATCGCGGCACGCTGTCGCATGCCTTCGGCAGCCGCAGCGAGATGCCGCAGTAGAGTTCCACGTCGATTGGAGACGAGCGATGACCGATACCACCCTCTTCGGCAAGATCATTCGCCGCGAAATCCCCGCCGACATCGTGTTCGAGGACGAACACCTGATCGCTTTCCGCGACATCGCGCCACAGGCGCCGGTGCATGTGCTGTTCGTGCCGAAGACGTCGATCGCGACGCTCAACGACCTGCACGAAGAGGAAGCGCAGGTCGTCGGACGGCTGGTCTTCGCCGCTGCCACGTATGCGAAGCAGCAGGGATTCGCCGAGGACGGCTATCGCATCGTCATGAACTGCAATGCGCATGGTGGGCAGACGGTGTTCCAGATCCACCTGCATCTGCTGGCGGGGGCGCATCTGGGACGATTCGGCGTTCCGGTCTGACGTTACAAAAAGGCCCGGAAAACCGGGCCTTTTGCTTCGTGCTCAAGAACGCGCTACCACCACCCCCACCAGGGCCAAGGTGCAGGCCGCGTGATCACGTTGACGCGCTCGCGTACCGGCCACAGATAGACGACATCGGCGCTGACGCGCGGAAAACGATAGTCGTATTCGCCGATGCGGCGGTTCTCGTAGCCGTCGACGCGGCCGGTGAACGTGACCTCGCGATTGTTCTCGAACACCGCCGGATCGTAGAAACCCGGACGGCAAGCAATGAAGCGGCCGCCGGTATCGTCCTCGGCCCAGTAAGGGCGGCCGTAGACGTCCAGGCGCGTGGAGATCATCTCGAAACAGGTGCGGTTTTCCAGCGGCTGCGTCTGCACGATGCGGCCGCCCCAGCGCACGGCCGCGCCGGTGCTTTCGCGATCGGCGGCATCGCGTGGCGTGAGCGGCGTGTAGTCGCCCTGCAGCGGCTTGGGTTGCGAGGCGCAGGCCGCGACCAGCAGGGCGAGGCAGGCGCTGGCGAGGAGTCGGAAGGTCATTGCGGCTCTCCAGGAATTGCGTCCAAGCATAAAGGCATCGGGTCAGGGACGATGGGCGCGCAAGTCGCGGATCAGTTGGCGCGCCCGGCCGGGCGACTCGCGCTGCCCATCCTGCGGACGAGCGTAGCGCCAATTGGCGAAACGCAGGCTGAGTGCGTTCAGGCTGCTGACCTGCGGTCGCGACGAGCCGACGCGTTGCGCCCAGGCCAGCGCGGGTTCGTGCGGTTCGCGGCCCAACGCCAGCCGGCGATAGCGCGCGTCGAGCCGGTGCCAGGCGCGCAGCACCGGGTCGCGTTCGCGTTCGCTGCGCGCGGTCAGCCACAGCATCCAACCCAGCGCGAGGCCGGCGACGGAGAAGAACAGCGCGATCAGGTGGTCGGAGTCCAGCTCGTCGATGCCGAACGGCTGCAGCAGGCGCTGCTGCCGCGAAGCATCGAAGCCGAGCACGAAGTCGTTCCAGCCGCGACGCAGCCAGTCGCTGACGTTGAACACCGGCCTCAGTCCGGCGAATGCCCCGAACGCACCGGGAACGCGATCGGCGAGGGTGTCGTAGATGCGCTCCGGCGCGATCGCGGCGGTCGGATCCACGCGCACCCAGCCGCGGCGCGGCAACCAGACCTCGGCCCAGGCATGCGCATCCGAGCGCCGCACCAGCCAGTAGTCGCCGAACGGATTTCGATAGCCGCCGACATAGCCGGTCACCACGCGCGCCGGGATGCCCGCGGCCCGCATCAGGACGACGAAGGCGGAGCTGTAGTGTTCGCAGAAGCCGGCCTTCTGCTCGAACAGGAGTTCATCGACGGAATTGCGTCCCAGCAGTGGCGTTTCCAGCGTGTAGGCAAACTCCGACGTGATCCAGCGCAAGGCGCGCTGCACGACCGCCGCATCGTTGCCGGCGCCCGCCTCGCGACGCCATTGCCGCGCCAGCGCCAGCGTGCGCGGGTTGTAGCCCTCGGGCAGGCGCAGGGCCATCTGCCGCAGCGTCACCTTCAAGACCGGTTCGAAGGCCGCCGCCGGAGCGGACTGCATCCGCCAGCGCGTGGTCGCGGTCAGTGGACGTGCGGAGAACAGGCCGTAGTCGAGCGACAGCTGCAGGCCCTCCGGCGCCACCGCAGGCAATTCGAGCGCGACGACCTGCCGACGATCGGTCGGTTCGATCTCAAGTTCGTAGTCGTAGCGCTGTGCCGACGGCACCACCTCCGCTGCCGGCAGGTTGCGGAACCATTGCGGCTGCGTCCAGGTACGGCCGTCGAAGTTCCACAGCACCGGGCCGCGCCAGTACATCTGCGAGGTCGGCGGCGCCGGACCATTGAAAGTCGCACGCAAGGCCGGGGTGTCATCGGTCAGCAGATCGATCCATTCGCCCGGCGACATGCTGTCGGACAAACCGGGCCGCGCCAGCGCGCGTTCCGGTACGCCCCACAGCGGTGTGGCCAGGCGCGGGAACAGCCAGAACGCCGCCAGTGCGAGCGGCAGGCCGATGGCCACCAGACGCCACACCGTCGCGAAGCGGCGCCATGGCGCGAGCGGTCGCCGGCTGTCGCCCGATTCGAGTTCCGACAGCCGCAACAGCGCCGCGAGCGCCAGCGTCGCGCCGACCAGGCCGAGCGCCAGCGGCAATGGTCCCTGGTCGAGCAGGAACGTCGCGAACGGCGCGAACAGCCCGAAGCCGAGCAGGCTGCGCGCGTCGCGCAAGCTGGCCATCTCGATCGGTTTCAGCGCCAGCATCGCCGCGAGCAGGGCGCAGCCGGTGTCGCGGCCGAACACGAAGCGCGACATCGTCAGCACGGTGCCGATCAATGTCAGCGCCAGTAGCAGGCGCAACCAGGCGGGTAGGGCAAGTCCTCGCCAGGTCGAACCTGCGACGACGACCGCGACGCCGCCGATGCCGACGGCAAGTTGCGCGGGCAACTGCAGCAGTAGCGGCAACAGGCAGACAGCGGCCGCGAGCAGCGTCCATCCACGACTCTGCGCATCGAGCGTGATCGAGGATCGTTTCGACATCAGCCGCCTGCCATCCGCGGCAATAGCGCGAGTGCCTTTAAGCACGCATGGCGATGCGCCGCGCCGCTGGCAGGACCGATCGCAGGCTGCAGGGGCAGGATCAGCGTGTAGCGCCGGCCCTCGCGTTCGGCTTCGTCGATCCAGCGCGCCAGGCGCTGGATGCGCGTTTCGTAGGCGACGCCGACTACGCGCCGCCAGTCGAGCACGATTTCTGCACCGAGCGGTTGTTCGTATTCGCGCACCAGCAGCGTGTCGCGGCGTGCGGAAGGCTTCCACGCGATCGCACTGCGTGCATCGCCGCGCCGGTAAGCGCGCAGGTGGTGGACGTCGTCGCCTGCCGGATGCAGCCGTGCATGGCTGTTGTCGCCCGAGCCGAGCGGCAGCGGGGGACTGTTGGCTTCGGGAGCGGGATAGACCAGCAGCGGCAGGTCGGGCCAGACATAGGCCCATGCGCGCGCCAGGCCGAGCGGGCGCGTGGTCGAGATCTTGATGCGGCCGGGCTCGAGCCAACCGCGTTGCATGGTGGCGATCGGCAGGTCCGCCGCGCCTGCGCCGTCGTCGAGCGACAAGGTCGCGTCGGCATCGTCGCATTGCACGCGCAGGCCGCGGCGCTCGCGACCGGGTTCGGCACGTGCATGCACTCGCACCAGCAGTGGCGTGCCTGCTGCAACCGGGTCGGCACTGAGTGCGGTGATCTGCAAGGCACTCAGCTGCAGGTGCGCCGCGAACAGGCTGGTGTTCGCCGCGCCGGCCAGCAGCAGTCCCAACAGCAACGCCGGATTGTTGTTGTAGTTCAGGGCGCCCAGGCCCATGCCGAGGAGCAGCGCGACGTAGAACCAGCCGAAGCCGGTCGGCAGCACGTAGATGCTGCGGCGGTCGAAGCGCACCGGCAACGATTGCGGCTGGCGCGCACGCGCCCACGATTCGAACCTGGCTCGCAACGGCTCGAGGAACTTCATTGGTCGGTCCGTGCTCGGTTGGTCCACGCTCGGTTGGCCCGTGCTCGTTTGGATCCGCGCATTGCGCAACGCAGCTTTGCCTGATGCAGGAGCGACCACCGGCGTGCCGCCCTGCGCACTAGTCCACCGGCACCGCATGCAGGATCGCCTTGGCCAGCGTGGCGTTGTCGCCGGCATCGGCATCGGGCGCCAGACGATGCGCCGCCACCGCGCCGAACAGCGCCTGTACGTCCTCCGGCAGCACATGGTTGCGACCTAGCAGCAGAGCGTAGGCGCGCGCAGCGCGCAGCAATGCGATGCCGGCGCGCGGCGACAGGCCGACGCGCACGCCGGCATGGCGACGGCTGCGCGCGAGCAGCGATTGCACGTAGTCGATCAGCGCATCGCTGGCGTGGATCCCGTTGACCGCGTTGCGCAGCAGCAGCACGTCGCCGGCGCCGAGCACCGGCTGGGTGCGCGCGATGAGATCACGGCGGTCCGCGCCGGCGAGCAGCGCACGCTCGGCGTCTTCGCCCGGATAGCCGAGCGTCAGCCGCAACAGGAAACGATCGAGTTGCGAATCGGGCAGGGGATAGGTGCCGGCGAGATCCACCGGGTTCTGCGTGGCGATCACGAAGAACGGATCGGGCAGCGGATGCGTCGCGCCGTCCACGGTGACCTGATGTTCGGCCATCGCCTCTAGCAATGCGCTCTGCGTGCGCGGCGGTGCGCGGTTGATCTCGTCGGCCAGCAGCACGTGTGCGAACACCGGGCCGGGATGGAATTCGAAACGTCGCGCCTGCACGTCGTACACGGACACGCCGACGATGTCCGAAGGCAGCAGGTCGGAAGTGAACTGCACGCGCTGGAAGCCAAGGCCAAGCGTTGCAGCCATTGCATGCGCCAACGTGGTCTTGCCGAGACCGGGCAGGTCTTCGATCAGCAGGTGGCCGCCGGACAGCAGGGCCACGAACGCCAGCCGCACCTCCTGCGGCTTGCCCAGCACCAGCGTATTGACCTGCGCCTGTGCGTCACGCAGGGAAGTGCGCAGCGCATCGGGTAGCATCTTCGCGGCCGGGAGTGCGGACATGGTGCGTCTCGGGAATCGATGGGCGAGTGTAGCGAGGACGTGACCGGATGCGGAACCTGCGGGAAGTGATGACGGCGCAGCGGTGCTTCCTCGCACTCTGGGTGGCCGTGTGCGTGTTGAAACTGGTCGTGGCAGCGCGTTTGCCGCTGTTCGTCGACGAGGCCTTCTATTGGCAGGAAGGCCGGCACATGGCCGCCGCCTATTC
>JACMKK010000332.1 GCA_014380115.1 Luteimonas sp.
GGCATCGGCGGCACCGGCGGCACACCCTCCGCCGGCGCGAGGCACAAGCCGAACGCAAACGCGGCCGGCAGCAGGAAGTACGCGTACCAGAGCGGGTACTCGAGCAGGCTGTGAACGACGATCAGCAGCACCATTGCGAACGCCGCGGGGCGCAGCAGCGCCTCGCCCGGCGCAGCCTCCGCGGCGACCGGCCGCAACGCGCCGCGAAACGCCTGCACGAGCGCATAGAAGAGGAGGCCCAGCACCAGCAGCCCCAGCGGAATGCCGAGTTCGACGAGGAACTGCAGGACGATGTTGTGCGTGTGGTCGAAGAACGCGACGGGTCGGTCGGGAAACGGCGTCAACGTCCAGGCGAAGTTGAACTCGCCGAAGCCGACGCCCGCCCACGGGTGCATGCGGATCAGCGCGAGCGCGTTCGACCAGATGCCCAATCGCGAGCTCGAGACATCACCCTTGGTGCTGAAGCGGGTTTCGCCGCCGAACACATGCTGCGTGGCATCGGCCCACACGCCGGTGCCATACCAGAAGAGCGCGTAGACCACCGGCGAGAGCACCAGCAAGACCCGCGCATGCCGCGACAGCCGCTTGTCGAGCACGCCCCACACCAGCAGCAGCACCATGCTCAACGCGCCGGTACGCGAAGCGCTGAGCACGACGACGAACAGGAACAGCAGCACCAGCAGCGTGCTGCCCCAGCGCTTGATCACCCGCGCCTCGCCAAGCCAGACGGCCGCGACGATCGCCCAGAGCAACAGGCTGCTCAGGTGATTCGGCTGCCGCATGTTGCCGACAGCCCGGCCTTCGATGTAGCTCCGCGCGATGAACGTGCCATCGGCCCAGGTCGGGGCGAACACCTGGACCAGGCCGACGAGGCTGCTGAGCGCGCCGGCGACAACCATGCCGATGCAGAAGGCGCGGAAGGTGGGGAGGGCGTGGCTGCCTTGAGAGACGCGAGTGGCGGTTTGTGCGGCAAGAGCGGCGGCTGCGATCAGCGCTGCTGCCGACAGTGAGAGTGACCACGGCAGGTCGGACCAAGGCGGTGATGTCAACGCGGCAAGCAGCAGCAGAGCGAGCGAGGTCTGGAGCGCGATGAGGCCATTCAGGCCACGTGGGTGATCCTTGTCAACGACGCCCCCGGACAGAGTTAGCAGCCACGCACCCCAGCCGACAAGCGTTGAAGCCTGATTCAGGAAAGTGGACGAAGGTGGGAGGTTGAAGGCGAGGAGCGTCGGGACGGCGAGTGCTAAGCTGGCCAGCAGGACTGAGATGCCGGTCGGGCTAGCGGACTCGCGGGGAAAGGGTTGCATCAAGAGCAAATGCTTCTGACGCGTCCGACAGCCGTTACTCGCGCAGGACGCATTCCTGGGCGACGTTGCACCAGTTTGCAATGGATCGACTGGGAAACAACCCGTGCTACGGTCAAACGAGGAACAACGGGAGACGAGTTCAATGCCGCAACGTCCGACGATGTTCTGCAACGATCGGCGCGCCGACAGGGACGCGAGTAGGAGCGGCGCGGAGTTCCAGCCCGCGTAATGCGCCACGCCGACAATTGCTGGCAAACACATCGGCCGCGCCGACGCGATCTGCAATCCACGGTTCGGCACCCGCATGAGAAGGCACGCCGATCAGAGCTTCCGAGCAAACTTGGTTGCCTTCACCGGAGCTGAAGATTGAGAGACGATCGGTCTGAGACATTTGCCAAATCATTCTAGGTGCATGGCCCCTGTTAACCCGGAGCATTTCAAGGAGCGGTGGTCGAACCTAAGTCGGCCGGGAACGCCGGAACTCTCACTTTGTCGGTTATCGCCAGCGTCCATTCATTCCATCCTTGCCATGCGTCGCGACAGACCGCCGGTTGATGCAGCGCACACAACACTCGAAGAGCACGGATAGATTCGTGCGGTGAGCCGTTAAGTGCCGTCGCCTGCGCATACCGGAACAAGCCCGGGGCGGTCGGATAACGCGTGATCGTCCTGCGTAGGCGATCCAGTTGCTCGCCGGTCATGCCGATAAGTGGCTCTGTTCGAAGGGTGAACAACGCTTCTTGCAACGATTGAAGGGCTACCGCGCCCGGATCGACCTCGGCCCGCGGCACGCCTATGCGTGCGGCGCGTAATCGTGCGGACGTTGCGTTGGCCTCGATACGCATGTACTCATTGAATATTGTGAGCAGAGCAAATGCGAAAAACAGTATCAGGCTCGCAGCGGCTAGACGAGGAACTCGCAGTACCAGTGACGATGGGCGATCAGCGGCTAGCGTCCCCATCATCACTGCGACCGGCAGCAAAAAGCATGCAAAGACGTGCGGGAGTTCCAGCATTGCGTGCAGCGAGAACGTCGCCAAGCCGAGCAGCAGCAAACTGCGTTCGCCAGTCAACTTTCCTCCCGCCGCATGCCTAAACCAGACCGCCAGACCTGCGACCATCAGTAGCGCCAAGGGAATCCCGTTCCAAAGGATGAGATCAAGTATGGCGTTGTGCGCATGTCCGACAGTGCCGTGCATGGGAAATGTCTCTGCGAGAGCAACGTGGGCGGTGACCGTCTGGTTCCACCCATAGCCCGCCCATGGTCGCATTTCAATCGCCCCCAAAACCATCTTCAGGAGTGCCAATCGTTCGTTTGGCGAGGCAGCGTCCATCAACGAGCGCGCCCCCCCTCCAACCAGCAACCGCGAAACGGGGTCGACGGCGACTATGCATATCAATAGCCACAGTGCGAGCCCGATCCAAACGTGCGCGTTCGCGGCGGTACGGAATACCGCCCTTCCGACGTATGCGGCAATGGCAAGAATGGCAACTTCAAGAAGGCCGGTCCGAGACTGAGTGAGAACGATGCCGATCAGCAGAAACGCCGCAGCCAAGGTTGCACCGAATCCGCCGATCCGTCGGCGAAAAAATCCCCACCATATGGCAACCAGCCCCCAAACAAGGAGCGTCGCTAGATTGTTCGCTTGACCAACATTCGCAACGGGTCGAGCGCCAATTGGATTCGGCGCCAAAAGCACACCCACTGTGTCGATGCTCAGCCATTGGCAGAGAGCAAGTCCAGTGGACAGGAGCGATGCAATGGCCAGCCCTCCAAACGCTGCGTCAACAAGGCGACCCGGCGCAATCTGCTCGGCACGCCGAGCAACAACGAGTGTGAGGGCGAAGCCGAGAAGGTAGAGGCTGACCAGCGGCGCTTCTGCGGGAAAGGCGAACATTCCTCCAACGGCTTGAAGGAGAGGTATTAGCGCTGCGGCGACGAATCCCGCCGCTAGAGCATCGACTTGCCAAGATTGGCGCTCCCGCCATACCAGCCAGGCACCGAGGGGCAGACTCACTGTCGCGATCATCAGTTCCTGGTAAACCGTCGTCCACGGTGCGGAGTGCGTGGGCAACAGCCATGGCAAAGCGAACAGTACGGCCCATAGTGCCCAAGCCGATCCTGCAAAGGCTCGTGCGCTAGGTTCTCTGGCTGCGTTAGCTATGTAGGCCGATGGCATGCGGAAGCGAATTTGAGGTGAGGCATGGAGACAGATGTACCCAACGAAAAGGCGACCCGAAGGTCGCCTGGAGACTGAGAGAAGTAGTGGTTTGCTTACGAGCGGCACTCTGACGGCAAATACTTCGCCGCGACGTTGGTGGAGCGGCAAAGCCACGTCAACTGGCCTGTACCAGTGCCGACGGCTGTTGGCGTCAGGGTAATTTCGCCCGCAGCGTTGGGGACGATCGACGTCACGGTCACGACGCCTGTGGCATCGGTAATGGCGATGTTGGAGACATACTTCGTTGCGCCCGGGAATGAGTAGCCGGTGTTCGCTGCAGTGACCGAAGCCAAGCTGCCGATCGACGAGGTGGTTTCCGTCACGGCGAGCTTGGCCGGCGCGGCCATCACAAGCACTTCGGAAACCTTAGCCCGGGTGGTGTAATCCTGATAAGCCGGCAGCGCAACCGCCGCCAAAATGCCAATGATCGCGACGACGATCATCAACTCGATAAGGGTAAAACCTGCTTGGACGCGACGCTTCATGGTGGAGAGCTCCTGGGGGGGTTGGGTGTGAAGACGAAGGCTTAGATGCATCGCCTGTGCCACCCGGATCACCCCTGAAAACCGTGAAATCCCTCTCCGATGCTGACACAAAGGGTCACGCGGTTGTAAGTAGATGGTCCGCAGTCGTCACAGGTGACACAAAGCGTCACTGCCGA
>JACMKK010000333.1 GCA_014380115.1 Luteimonas sp.
CCGGCGGCGAATCGACCGGCCGCACAACCACCGGACGCCGCGGCTGTCGACAGCGGCGCGCAACCTTCGCCCGAGGCCCAGGCCGAGGCGATCCGGCAGCGCATCGAGGCCCGCCGCGCGCAATTGCTGGAGCAGTCGAAACAGCCAGCACCGACTAAGACCCCGTAGAGTGACCGAATGAACTTCAGCCTCAAATTTCCGCCCCTCGCCGCCGCACTGCTGGCCATACTGCTGGCCGCGTGTGCCTCGATGCCGGCGCCGAACATCAGGCGCGAAGGCAACACGCCGCGCCTCGCCCAGGCCGCGCGCGCCGATGCGACCGCCGCCGAGGGCGTACAGGCGCAGCCGCTCGCCGGCGAAGAGGACGACGGCACGCCGAAAGCGCAGATTCGCCGGGGCACGGGGCAGACGATCAACCGTAGCGCCGCCGCCTCGCCGCTGCCGAACCTGGCCGGCACCACCGGCGAGGCGACCTTCAACTTCGAGGGCGAATCGCTTCACGCCGTGGTCAAGGCGATCCTCGGCGACATGCTCGGCCAGAACTACGTCATCGCGCCGGGCGTGCAGGGCACGGTCACGCTGGCGACGCCGAAGCCGGTCAGCCCGGCCGCAGCGCTGTCGCTGCTGGAAATGGTGCTTGGCTGGAACAACGCGCGGATGGTCTACAGCGACGGCCGCTACAACATCGTGCCGGCCGACCAGGCCGTGGCCACCGGTGCCGTCGCGCCGCGCACCGGCTCGCCGTCGACCGCGCGCGGTTTCGAGGTGCGCGCGGTGCCGCTGCGCTACATCTCCGCCACGGAGATGGAAAAGCTGCTCAAGCCCTATGCGCGCCCGAACTCGATCGTCAGCGTCGACAACGGCCGCAACCTGATCACGATCTCCGGCACGCGCGGCGAGCTGGAAAACTACATGCGCACGATCGAGGTGTTCGACGTCGACTGGATGTCGAGCATGTCGGTCGGCGTGTTCCCGCTGCAGACCGGCAAGGCCGCCAAGGTCGTCGCCGATTTGGAAAAGGTGTTCGGCGAGCAGAGCAAGTCGCCGGTCGCCGGCATGTTCCGCTTCATGCCGCTGGAAGGCGCCAATGCGGTGCTTGCGATCACGGCGCAGCCGGATTACCTCGACGACATCCAGCAGTGGATCGACCGCATCGACGGCGCCGGCGACGGCGTGCGCCTGTTTTCCTACGAGCTGAAGTACATCACCGCGAAGGACCTTGCCGAGCGCCTCGCCGAGGTCTATGGCGGCGGCCGCGGTGGTTCCAGCAGCGGTGACAGTGGGGGTCGGGGGTCGCTGATGCCGGGCCTGGAATCCACTTCGATCGGCGACAGCGGCATCGATGGCAAAGGCGATAGCTCGGCGACGATCGGTGGCGACAGCGGCGACAGTGGCAGCAGTAGTGCCATGGGTGGCGGCTCGCTGTCGCTTGGCGAACGCGCCGGCGGCAATGCCGCGGTCACGCTGGAGGTCGACGGCGACAAGGTCGGTGTCTCGGCGGTCGACGAAAGCAACACCTTGCTGGTGCGCTCGAGTGCGACGGCATGGAAGTCGATCAAGGACGTCATCGACAGGCTCGACGTGATGCCATTGCAGGTCCATATCGAGGCGCAGGTCGCCGAAGTCGCGCTCAGTGGCGACCTGAGCTATGGCGTCAACTGGTTCTTCGAGCGTGCCGTCACCGACAACGGCTTGCCGACCGCGGTCGGCCGCGATACGTGGAGCACGCTGGCCGGCAGCATCAAGCCGGCCGGCGGCACCAATCCGGGCCTGGCCTGGACCTTCCTCGGCCGCAACGCCGCCGCGGTGATCAGCGCGCTCGACGAAGTCACCGACGTGCAGATGCTGCAGTCGCCGTCGGTGATGGTGCGCAACAACTACGAGGCCACGTTCAATGTCGGCGACCGCATCCCGATCTCGTCGGTGACGGTCAACCCCGGCCTCGGCAACGACACGGTAAGCCAGGTCCAGTACCTCGACACCGGCATCATCCTCAAGGTGCGTCCACGCGTGACCAAGGACGGCACGGTGTTCCTCGACATCGTCCAGGAAGTCAGCTCGCCGACCGGCAATCCGGATGCGAACGGCAACGTCCGCATCTCGACGCGCAAGCTCAAGACCAATGCGGTCGTGCAGAGCGGCGACACCACGCTGCTGGCGGGCCTGATCCAGGATGGCGTGACGCGCGGTTCTTCCGGCTTTCCCGGGCTCAGCCGCATCCCGGTGATCGGCGGTCTGTTCGGCAGGCAGAACACCGGGCAGAAACGCAGTGAGGTGATCATCCTGCTGACGCCGACGCTGGTCCGCGACCCGAACGAATCGCGCAATCTCACCGACGAATACACCCGCCGCTTCCGCGCCATGGAACCGCTCAACCGGAAGCCGAAGAACTAGCAGTGAGCGCCTGTCGGGGCAGGGCATGACCGAATTGCCAGTGGTGCTGCTGCCGGTCGGCGTCGACGACGACGCCCTCGATGCCTGCCTCGCCGCGCTCGACGCCGCCACGCCTGCGGGCACGCGCATCTGGCTGGCCGACGATGCCCAGGCCGGTCCGCGCGGACTGGCGATCATCGAACGCTGGCTCGCGCGCACGCCGTTACGTGCCGACTACACGCGACGGCAGCGCCGCATCGGCGAGGTCGCGCACCTCGACGAAGCCCTGAAAGCCTGCGGCGACAGCGACGTGATCGTGCTGGCGCCCGATGCCGTGCCGTTGGCCGGCTGGGCACTGCAGTTGGCGGCGTGTTTCTCGCGCGACGCCTCGATCGCCACCGCCACGCCGTGGTGCAA
>JACMKK010000334.1 GCA_014380115.1 Luteimonas sp.
ACGCGATCTGGATCTCGCCGTTCTTCAAGTCGCCGATGGCCGATTTCGGCTACGACATCGCCGACTACCGCGACGTCGATCCGCTGTTCGGCACGCTCGACGACTTCGACCGCCTGCTGGCCAAGGCGCACGGCCTCGGCATCAAGGTGATGATCGACCAGGTGCTGAGCCACTGCTCGAAAGAACATGCGTGGTTCAAGGAGAGTCGCGAAAGCCGCGACAACGCCAAGGCCGACTGGTACGTGTGGGCCGACCCCAAGGCGGACGGCACCCCACCCAACAACTGGATGTCGCTGTTCGGCGGCGTCGCCTGGCACTGGGAGCCGCGGCGCGGGCAGTACTACCTGCACAACTTCCTGTCGTCGCAGCCCGACTTCAACTTCCACAATCCCGCGGTGCGCGCGGCGACGCTCGACAACGTCCGCTTCTGGCTCGATCGCGGCGTCGACGGCCTGCGCCTGGATGCGATCAACTTCTGCTTCCACGACGCGCAGTTGCGCGACAACCCGGCCAAGCCGCTCGACAAGCGCGTCGGCCGCGGCTTCAGCCCGGACAATCCGTATGCGTTCCAGTACCACCACCACAACAACACGCAGCCGGAGAACCTCGTGTTCCTCGAGGAACTGCGCGCGGTGCTGGACCGCTATCCGGAAGCGACCTCGCTCGGCGAGATCTCGTCGGAGGATTCGCTGGCGACGATGGCCGAGTACGTCAACGACCGCCGCCTGCACATGGGTTACAGCTTCGAGCTGCTGATCGACGACTTTTCCGCCGGGCACATCCGCGGCACCGTCGAAAACCTCGAAGCGAAGATGGCCGACGGCTGGCCTTGCTGGGCGATCTCCAACCACGACGTCGAGCGCGCGGTGTCGCGCTGGGGCGGCGACGATGCGAGCGACGGCTTCGCCAGGCAGCTGGTCGCGATGGTCTGCTCGCTGCGCGGTTCGGTCTGCCTGTACCAGGGCGAGGAACTGGGCCTGGGCGAAGCCGACGTGCCGTTCGAGGCCCTGCAGGATCCGTACGGCAAGGCGTTCTGGCCGACGTTCAAGGGACGCGACGGATGCCGCACGCCGATGCCGTGGGACGACAGTACGGAAGCCGGCTTCACGACAGGGCGACCATGGTTGCCGGTCGCTGACGCGCACCGCGCGCACGCTGTCGCCATGCAGGATCCCGATCCTTCCTCGACGCTCAATGCCACGCGTCGCTTCCTGCGCTGGCGCAAGACGATGTCGGCACTGCAGCTCGGCGATATCGTTTTCTACGCTGCACCGGAACCGATCCTAGCCTTCAGCCGCAGCCTGGTTGCCGAACGCATGCTGGTCGTGTTCAACCTGTCCGGTGCCGCGGCGGAGTGGGTCATGCCGCCGGGACTCGAGGCCGCGCGCGCCATCGACGGACATGGGCTGGCGAGCGGCGTGATCGAAGGAAATCGTTTGCGTTTGCCCGGGCATGGTGTGTTCTACGGTCGGATCGATTGATCGCCGGGTTCCAGACGCCGTAATGATGCTTCGGGTCGTTCGCATTCGTTCCGCCTCGCTCTGCATGCGCAAGCTGCTCGAAGTGATCTGCATGGCGGCCGGCGTCGCCCTGCTGGCTGCCTGCGTGAGCGCCGGAAACCCTGCGGCGACGGCTGAAGCGGTCGCCCTCGGCTCCGTCGCATCGAACGCGGCCGCACCAGCGCCGGCAACGGTCGTGACCGTGCAACTGGACGCGCCGGCGTTTGCTCCCGACAAACTCACGGTCGACATCCATCTGCCGCCCGGATACGACGCGAACTCGGCGACCCGCTATCCCGTGCTCTACGTCAACGATGGCCAGGACGCGGTCGCAGTGGATCTGGCGGACACGCTGACACAGCTTTACGACGAGGAAGCGATCGACAGGGTCATCGTCGTCGCCATCAAGATGTTGCCCGATCGCATGGGCACCTACGGCCTGTCGGATCGTGGTGCGCAGCGCAGCATCGCCGGCGATTCACGTTTCGGTCCCGTCGGTGCCCGCGCGCACGCGTATTCGGAGTGGGTTGCTAAGACGCTCGTGCCCTACATCGATGCGACCTACCGAACGACCCCAACGCCCGCGTCGCGCGCCGTGCTGGGCTGGTCGCTTGGCGCGTTGAACGCCTTCAATCTGGGCTGGCAATACCCCGAAGTCTTCGGCACGGTCGGCGCGTTCTCGCCTTCGTTCTGGCTGGCGGCCGATCGCAGCGACGCTACCCATGTACAGCGCACGCGGCTAGCGCAGCGCATGGTCGATGCGGGACCGAAGCGCGAAGGCCTGCGCTTGTGGTTCGCGGTCGGCACGGCCGAGGAAACCGACGATCGCGATGGGGATGGCGTGGTCGATGCGGTCGACGACGTGCGCGACCTGATCGACGGCTATCGCGATGGCGGATTCACGGCCAAGGGGCTGCAGCAGCTCGGCTATTCGATCAATGCCGACTACGCAGGACATCCAGCGCGCAACGACGATG
>JACMKK010000335.1 GCA_014380115.1 Luteimonas sp.
CCGCGCTCGATGGCGCGCTGGGTCAGCGGTTTGGCGACGTTGTTCTGGTTCAGGCCGACCAGGCGCGCACCCTTGCCGTCATCGATCGCCAGCCACAGCACCGGCTTGGGCCGCGGCTGCGGCCACACCGGCAGGCCCAGCGCGGCCACGATCCCGTCCACCTTCTGTGGGTCGAAACGCACGATCAGCGTGGTGGTGTAGCTCGGCGCGCCGGACGGGCCGACGCCCTCGTCCTGGCGGTAGTCGTAACCTTCGACGTAGTCCTTGGCGTGGCGTAGTTCCTGGCCGACGCCGGGACGCGACGCGGCGCTGCGGTCGCCGCTGATCTTGCCGAACACCTGCGACAGCGCGCGCGCGAAGCCGGCACTGCGCTCGGATTCGGTCTGGCTGCGCACCGGCACTTCGGCGGCGTAGGTGCCTTCGGCGAAAGCGCGGTCGCCCTCGACGCGCTGCGCCGATGCGGCTCCGGCGACTCCCGCCAGGGCCAGCCCCAGCCCTGCCGCCCACACCCACCGGATCGCTCGCTGCATCGTTCCTTCCTGCTCCACGCCAATGGAAATGGTGCCATAAAGGTGGTTGCCGGTTCCTCAGGTGCCTGATTGCCTGGTGATCGATCGCGAAGACCGGACATACGCCCCTTTGAAAAAGGGGGCAGCGAAGCGCGTCTGCGCGGAGCGGGGGATTGCTTTTGATCTTGCCTTGGATGGGTTTTGTGAGAGCAAGATCAAGAGAAAATCCCCCGCCTGGCGCTGCGCGCCAGGCTTGCCCCCTTTTTCAAAGGAGGCAACAGCGGGGCTTCGCTTGCCAGCCCGGCAATCTGCAGCCAGGGCCCGTACCTTCCACTGCTAAAATCACGCACTTCCCCGCGCCCTGCGAGTCGCTGTGACCCCCACCACACCCCTCACCTACCGCGACGCCGGCGTCGACATCGATGCCGGCAACGCCGTCGTCGAACGCATCAAGCCGCTGGTCAGGCGCAGTTTCCGGCCCGAAGTCATGGGCGGTCTGGGCGGCTTCGGCGCGCTGTTCGACCTCTCCGGCAAGTACCGCGAGCCGGTCCTGGTCTCCGGCACCGATGGCGTCGGCACCAAGCTCAAGCTCGCCCAGCAGCTCGGCCGCCACGACACCATCGGCATCGACCTGGTCGGCATGTGCGTCAACGACGTGCTGGTGCAGGGTGCCGAGCCGCTGTTCTTCCTCGACTATTTCGCCACCGGCAAGCTCGACGTCGACACCACCGTCGCGGTCGTCGGCGGCATCGCGCGCGGCTGCGAACTCGCCGGCTGCGCGCTGATCGGCGGCGAGACCGCTGAAATGCCCGACATGTACGCGCCGGGCGAATACGACCTGGCCGGCTTCACGGTCGGTGCAGTCGAGAAGTCGCGTTTGCTCGACGGCGGCAACGTCCGTGCAGGCGATGTCCTGATCGGCCTTGCCTCGAGTGGCCCGCATTCCAATGGTTACTCGCTCATCCGCCGCATTCTTGAAAGAGCGGGCCTCGACCGCGCCGGCTCGCCGCTCGGATTCGATCTCGGCGGCGTCACGCTCGAGGACGCGCTGATGGCGCCGACGGCTCTGTACGTGAAACCCATCCTCGACCTGCTGCGAACGCATGGCGGCGCCGAGGGCGCGATCCATGCCATGGCGCACATCACCGGCGGTGGCCTGACCGAAAACATCATCCGCGTGGTGCCGGACGGGCTCGGCCTCGACATCGATGCGAGCACATGGAAGTTTCCGCCGGTGTTCGATTGGCTGCAGCGCGAAGGCTCGGTGGCGCGCGAGGAAATGTGGCGCACGTTCAACTGCGGCATCGGCTTCGTGCTGGTCGTGACGCCGTCGACGGTCGCGGCGATCGAAGCGGACCTCGATCGTCTTGCGCTGGCGCACTGGCGCATCGGTAGCGTCGTCGCTGCAGGCGATGGCCCGCGCGTGCGCATCGGCTGATTCCGCAATTCCGGTGACCTGCCGCATCGCCGTGCTCGCTTCGGGCCGCGGGAGCAACCTGCAGGCGCTGCTCGATGCGATCGCCGCAGGCACGCTGCCGGCGCGGATCGTCGGCGTGTTTTCGGACAAGGCGCAAGCGCCTGCCCTGCAACGCGCGTGCGATGCCGATATTCCGGCGTTGGCGCTCGATCCGAACGCGTTCGATACGCGCGTTGCGTTCGACCACGCCTTGTTCGAGCGCGTCGACGAGAGCGAGGCCGATATCATCGTCTGCGCCGGCTACCTGCGCCTGATCGACGCAGGCGTGGTCGACGCGCGCCGCGGCCGCATCGTCAATATCCATCCCTCGCTGCTGCCTGCGTTCAAGGGCCTGCGCACGCACCGGCAGGCGCTGGCCGCGGGCGTGGCCGAGCACGGCGCCAGCGTCCATTTCGTCACGCCGGACCTCGACGGCGGTCCCGTGATCGCGCAGGCACGGGTGCCGGTTCTCGCGCACGACAGCGCCGAAACGCTCGCGCAGCGCGTGCTGGCGCGCGAGCACCCGTTGCTGGTCGAAACCTTGCATTGGCTGGCCACAGGCCGCATTGCACTGGCTGAAGACGCTGTTCATGTCGATGACATGGCACTGGCGACCCCGCTTCAGCTTGGAGCCAACAACCGCTTTGCATGATGGCCGCCTGATGAACTCCCTAGTATTCCCTCTCGTCCTGCTGGTATCGGCATGGCTGCCAGCGGCGCGCGCCGATGCGCTCGAGCCGTTCGTCGCGACCTACCAGGCCTACAACGAAGGCAAGCTGGCCGGCAACGCGACGATGCGGCTGGTGCACAACACCGATCCGCAGTGGCGCGTGGATCTCGGCATCCATGGCAATCGCGGTTTTGCCGGGATCCTGGCCCTCAACATCGAGCAGAGCACGGTGTTCGATGCGGCGGCCGATCACTATCGGCCGCTGACGCAAAGCACCGTGCGCAAGGCACTGATGTTCTTCGGCAAGAAGACCGTCGGCGTCTACGACTGGTCTTCTCGGACCGCGCGCTGGCGTGGCGACCTGAAGAAGGACCGCACGCAGGCCGTGCCGCTGCAGGACGGCGACATGAGCGGCCTGCTGATCAACCTTGCCGTGATTCGTGATGCGGTGCCCGGCAAGCAGCTGCAATACCGCTTCGTCGACGGCGGCCGCGTGCGCGATCACCTGTACCAGGTCGCCGAGCAGACCGAAAACATCAAGATCGGCGAGCTGAGCTACGAAGCCATGCGCGTTTCGCGCACCAATGGCGGCAACGACGAAACCATCCTGTGGGTCGCCAGCGGCGTGCCGACGCCGGTCCGCATCCTGCAACGCACCGACGGCCACGACGCCGTCGACCTGCGCCTGATCGAATACCAAGGAACTCAGAACCCATGATGTCGATGTCCATGCACGTACCGAACAAGCCCGCGTCCTTTCGCAAGCGGATGCTCGCGGCGACCCTGCTCGCGCTGGCGACGGCGCCGGCGTGGGCGGTCACGCCGTTCTCAGCCGACTACCAGGCCAGTTACATGGGCCTGCAGGGCAACGGCAAGATGACGCTGGAAGCACAGGGCGCCAATCGCTGGAAGTACACGCTGAGCATCACCAGCAACGTCGCCCAGCTGAGCCAGAGCACCGTGTTCGAGGATCGCGACGGGCAATGGCGTCCGTTGTCGTCGACCGATCGTTCGCTGCTGTTGATCAAGAAGGTCGACAAGGACGCCAACTACGACTGGAGCAAGGGCGTGGCGACGTGGAGCGGCGACGTCAAGGCCGACCGCGCCGGCCCGGTCAAGCTGCAGAAGGGCGACATGGATGCGTTGATGATCAACCTCGCACTCGCGCGCGATGTCGCTGCCGGCAAGCCGCTGAACTACAGGATGGTCGAGGACGGCCGCGCCAAGCAGCTCAGCTACCAGGTCGCCGGCAAGGAAGCGATCACGGTCGACGGCAAGTCGCAGCAGGCCACGAAGGTGGTCCGTACCGATGGCAACAAGCAGACCATCGCCTGGGTGGTGGAAGGCCTGCCGGTGCCGGCACGCCTGCTGCAGAAGAAGGACGGCAAGGACGAGATCGACTTGCGCATCAAGTCGACGCGGTGAGGACGAACTCCCCTAACCGTTGACCCTGCGAATCTTCGCCCCCAGCCCCGACAGCTTCTCCTCGATGTTCTCGTAGCCGCGATCTAGATGGTAGATGCGGTCGATGACCGTGTCGCCATCCGCGACCAGGCCGGCGAGGATCAGCGACGCCGATGCGCGCAGATCGGTCGCCATCACCTGCGCGCCGCCGAGTCGCGCGGTGCCGCGCACGATCGCGGTGTGGCCTTCGACGCGGATGTCGGCGCCCAGGCGCAGCAGTTCCTGCACGTGCATGAAGCGGTTCTCGAAGATCGTCTCGTTGATCACGCCGACCCCGTCCGCGATGCAGTTCATCGCCATGAACTGCGCCTGCATGTCGGTCGGGAAGGCCGGATGCGGCGCGGTGGTGAGATTGACCGCCTTCGGCCGCCGCCCGCGCATGTCGAGGGTGATGCTGTCGCCGTCGATGCTGATCTGCGCGCCAGCCTCGGTGAGCTTGTCGAGCACCGCGTCCAGCGTCTCCGGACGCGCGCGGCGCGCGATGACGTGGCCGCCGGTCATTGCCGCGGCGACCAGGAAGGTGCCGGTTTCGATGCGATCGGGCAGCACGTCGTGGCGGCCGCCGTGCAGTCGTTCGACGCCACGCACGACGATGCGGTTGCTGCCGGCGCCTTCGATGTCCGCGCCGAGCGCGATGAGGCAATCGGCGAGGTCGACGATCTCCGGTTCCATGGCCGCGTTCTCGAGCACGCTGGTGCCCTCCGCCAGCGCCGCCGCCATCAGCACGTTTTCGGTCGCGCCGACGCTGACCATGTCGAACACGACGCGTCCACCGCGCAGGCGTTTCGCTTGCGCCTTGATGTAGCCGTTCTCGACGCTGATCTCCGCGCCCAATGCCTGTAGTCCCTTGATGTGCAGGTCGACCGGACGCGAGCCGATCGCACAGCCGCCCGGCAGCGATACTTCGGCCGCGCCGTATTTCGCCAGCAGCGGCCCGAGCACCAGCACCGAGGCGCGCATCGTGCGCACCAGTTCGTAGGGCGCGATGTGGCTGTGCACGGTGGTGGGGTCGATCACCATGCCGCCACGCCTGTGGCCATCGCCTTTCACGTCGCTGAGCGTGCCTTCGTCGATGGTGATGCCGGCGCCGAGTTCGGCCAGCAGTTTCGCCGTCGTGACCAC
>JACMKK010000336.1 GCA_014380115.1 Luteimonas sp.
GCCGCGCGGCGTCGTCGGCCTGCCGTTGCGCCAGCTGCGGTTCGGCATCCGCGATCGTCGCGCGCAGCACGCCCAGGCGCGACTCGTCGCCGCTGATGTGCGCTCCCAGTTCCGCCAGTGCCGTCTGCGCCTCGTCCCTCGCGTGCTGCAGGCGCTCGGCCATTTCGCGTTGGTGTTCGATCTGCTGCTCGATGCGCGCGAGCGTGCCGCCGACCTGGTAGACCTCGGCCTGTGCCCTGTTGAGCGCTTCGGCAGCCTGCTCGCGGCGGCCGCGGCCGGTCTCGATCTCGCGCTCGGCTTCGCGCTGTTCGGCGATCAGCTGCTGCAGGCGCGTCTCTTCCTGCGACAACCCTTCGCGCAATGCCTGCAGCTGGCGATCGAGGCCGCGGTATTCGAGCGCCTTCCACTCGGCGTCCTTGATGCGACGCTCGGCCTGGATCGACTGGTACTGCTCGGCCTGACGCGCCTGGCGCTTGAGGTGGTCGAGTTGCTTGCCGACTTCCTCGCGCAGGTCGGTCAAGCGCTCCAGGTTCTCGCGCGTGTGACGGATGCGGGTCTCGGTTTCCTTGCGCCGCTCCTTGTACTTGGAGATGCCGGCGGCCTCCTCCAGGTACACGCGCAGGTCCTCGGGCCGCGCATCGATGATCTGGCTGATCATGCCCTGCTCGATGATCGAGTAGCTGCGCGGACCCAGGCCCGTGCCGAGGAACAGGTCGGTGATGTCGCGACGGCGGCAGCGGCCGCCGTTGAGGTAGTAGTTGCTGGTGCCGTCGCGCGAGACGCTGCGCTTGACGGAAATCTCGTTGAAGGCCGCGTACTCGCCGGCGATCGTGTGGTCTGAGTTGTCGAACACCAGCTCGACCGTGGCCTGCGAGACCGGCTTGCGCGCCGAACTGCCGGAGAAGATCACGTCAGTCAGCGCGTCGCCCCGCAGGCGGCTGGCGGTGCTCTCGCCCATCACCCAGCGCACGGCATCGATGATGTTGGACTTGCCGCAGCCGTTCGGCCCGACCACGCCGGTCATGTTGGTCGGCAGGTGCAGCGTGGTGGGGTCGACGAAGGATTTGAAGCCGGAGAGCTTGATCGTGGACAGACGCATGCGTCGCGGAAGCCTCTGCAACGTCGCGCGACGTCGCCTAAATGCCGAAATGGGTTAGGAATACCCCTTAAGTCATTGAATGACTGCAGGGATCTACGACAACCTTGCCGTAACTTGCGCGAGTATAACGGGCGCCAGAGAGCGTCGCAGAGCGCCGCCGTGGACCTCAGGCCGCAGTTTCGATGCGCCGTTCGGTGGCCTGGTCGAAGAAATGCATGCGCTCGGGCACGTAGCCCAGGTAGACCGTGTCGCCGGGACTGGGAAGGTCGTACGGCGGCAGGCGCACGACGAGCTCACAGCCGCCACAGCCGAGGTTGATGAAGGCTTCGTTGCCCACAGGCTCGACGACCTCGACGCGCGCGGGCAGGCGTCCGTCGCCGGGCGGACCGAGCGTCATGTCTTCGGGGCGCAGGCCCACCGTCAGTTGCCCGCCGACATGATCCCGCAGGGCGGCGCGCATCGCGGCGTCGGTTTGCAACTGCAATTCCACGCCTTCGGCGATCTGCAGGCGCAGGCCGTCGCGATCGACCAGCGTGCCCCACAGCAGGTTCATCTTCGGGCTGCCGAGGAAGGTGGCGACGAACAGGTTTGCCGGCCGGTTGTACAGCGCCATCGGCGTGTCGATCTGCTGGATCTCGCCGTCCTTGAGCACGACGATGCGTTGTCCGAGCGTCATCGCCTCGACCTGGTCGTGGGTGACGTAGACCATGGTGGTCGCGAGCTGTCGGTGCAGGCGCGCGATCTCGACGCGCATCGACATGCGCAGCTTGGCATCGAGGTTGGACAGGGGCTCGTCGAGCAGGAACACCTGCGGCTGCCGTACCAGCGCACGGCCCAGGGCGACGCGCTGGCGCTGGCCGCCGGACAAGGCGGCAGGCTTGCGGTCGAGCAACTGGTCGAGCTCGAGCGTCTTCGCCGCGTCGCTGACGCGCGCGGCGATCGAGGCCTTGTCGTGGCCGCGCAGCTTCAGCCCGAAAGCCAAGTTGTCGGCCACGCTCATATGCGGATACAGCGCGTAGCTCTGGAACACCATGGCGATGTCGCGGTCCTTCGGCGCCACGTCATTGACCACGCGCTCGCCGATCCGCAGCGTGCCGTCGCTGATGCTTTCCAATCCTGCGATCATGCGCAGCAGGGTTGACTTGCCGCAGCCTGAAGGCCCCACCAGTACCAGCAATTCGCCGTCGGCCACCTCGAAGCTCGCTTCGGCCACGGCCACATAACCATTGGGGTAGACCTTGCGGACGCGATCGAGTGTGACGCTCGCCATGCTTCATCCTTCCGGGCGGGGCCGACCATGCAAATGTCGTTCAGCTCGGCTATTCTGACATGTAATCGTTTTCATGCTGCGGCTGCGGCCGACACAAGGGAGAGTGGGATGGCTCGGTCGCCCGCGAAGGATCACACCACGGACAAGATATTTCCTGACGGCTTCCTGTGGGGCGCCGCCACCGCCGCGCACCAGATCGAGGGTTCGCCGCTGGCCGATGGCGCCGGTCCGAGCATCTGGACGCGTTTCGCGCATACCCCTGGCATGACCTTGAACGGCGATACCGGTGACGTCGCCTGCGACCACTACCGGCGCTGGAAAGACGACGTGAAGCTGATGCGCGAACTAGGCCTGAGGGCGTACCGGTTCAGCGTGTCGTGGTCGCGGATCCTGCCCGAGGGCACCGGACGCGTGAACCAGGCCGGCATCGACTTCTATTCGCAGCTGGTCGACGAATTGCTCGCCAACGACATCGAGCCCTTGCTGACCCTGTACCACTGGGACATGCCGGCGGCGCTCGACGACCGCGGCGGCTGGCTCAACCGCGAGTGTGCAGACTGGTTCGCCGAGTACGGCCGCGTGCTGTATCGCGCGCTCGACGGACGCGTCAAGAAATGGGTCACGCTCAACGAACCATGGGTCGTCACCGACGGCGGCTATCTGCATGGCGCGCTCGCGCCGGGGCATCGCAGCAAATACGAAGCGCCCATCGCCACGCACAACCTGATGCGCGCACACGGTGCCGCGGTGCAGGCGTATCGCGCCGAGGGCAAGCACGAAATCGGGCTGGTGGTGAACATCGAGCCGAAATACGCGGCGAGCGAATCCAGCGCGGACAAGGCGGCCGTCGAACGCGCGCATGCCTACATGAACGGTCAGTACCTCGACCCTGCCCTGCTCGGCCACTATCCGGACGAGTTGAAGGAGATCTTCGGCGACGCCTGGCCCGAATGGCCGGCCGAGGACTACGCGCTGATCAAGCAGCCGCTCGACTTCATCGGCATCAACTACTACACGCGCAGCGTCACCAAGGCCAACGACAGTTACCCGCTGAACGCAGGCGCCGTGAAGCAGGCGCTGGGCACGTATACCGAAACCGGTTGGGAGGTATTCCCGCAGGGACTGACCGACCTGCTGCTGTGGGCGAAGGAACGCTACGGCAACCTTCCGACCTACATCACCGAGAACGGTGCGGCCTTCTTCGACCCGCCGGTGGCCGATACAGACTCGTCAGGAGCCCGCCGCATCCGCGATCCGCTGCGGATGGACTACCTGCGCAAGCACATCGGCGCCATCCACGATGCCATCCAGGCCGGCTGCGACATCCGCGGCTACATGGTCTGGTCGCTGCTCGACAACCTGGAGTGGTCGCTCGGCTACTCAAAGCGCTTCGGCATCGTCCATGTGAATTACGATAGCCAGCAGCGCACCCCCAAGGACAGTGCGCGCTGGTACTCACGGGTGATCGCCACGCACGGACGCAGCCTGGCCGATCCCCTCCCCTGACCGGAGACGATTCGCGCGCCATGCACGACACCCTACTGCTGTTTGGCGCGACCGGAGATCTGGCGCAGCGCTACCTGTTCCCCTCGCTGCTGCACCTGCTGCGCGACCGGTTGCTGCCGTCCACGTTCCGGGTCGTCGCGATCGGGCGCACCGAGCACGACCGCGCCGGCTTCGAGGCCTGGCTGCGCGATCACGTCGATGCCAGCGACGAGCGCGATGCCGCGGCGCTGGACGACCTGCTCAGACGCACCGACTACGTGTCGATCGACCTCAACGACCAGCCGTCGATGACGGCGGCGCTCGCGCCCTATGCCGACCGGCCGAGCGTGAGCTACCTGGCGACGCCGCCGGACCTGTTCGTCCCGGCTGCGCGTGGACTCAAGGCCGCCGGCCTGCTCGAGGACCCGTCGCGGCTGGTGCTGGAAAAGCCGATCGGCCACGACCTCGCTTCGGCGCGCTCGATCAATCTTGCGCTGAAGGAATGCCTCGACGAGTCGCGGATCTTCCGCATCGACCACTACCTCGGCAAGGCGCCGGTGCAGAACCTGCTGGCGCTGCGCTTCGGCAACACGCTCATGGAAGCGGTGTGGCACAACCGCTGGATCCAGTCGGTCGACATCCTGGTGGCCGAGACCGCCGGCGTCGACGGCCGCGAAGGCTACTACGCGAATTACGGCGCGCTGCGCGACATGGTGCAGAACCACATGCTGCAACTGCTGGCGCTGATCGCGATGGAGCCGCCGAACGCGCTCGACGCCGACAGCGTCCGCGACGAGAAGCGCAAGGTGCTGCGCGCATTGCGGCCGATGACCGCCGCCGACGTCGGCAACGACAGCGTACGCGGGCGTTACGGCGATGGCGTGGTCGAAGGTTCGGCGGTCAAAGGCTTCACCCACGACAGTGAAGTCGAGACCTTCGTCGCGCTGCGTGCCTACATCGACAACTGGCGCTGGGCCGGCGTGCCGTTCAGGCTGGTCACCGGCAAGCGCATGGCCGCGCGCACCACCGAGGTGGTGGTGTCGTTCAAGCCGGTGTCGCATTGGGTGTTCGAGCGACCCAGCAAGCAGCGCGCGCGTTCCAACCGCCTGCGCATGCGGCTGCAACCCGAAGAGACCATCGAACTCGGCCTGATGGGCAGCCTTGCTGCGCCCGAATGGGACGCGATCGAGCTGCAACCGTTGTCCCTGGACCTGTCGATGTCGCCGACGCCGCATCGGCGCATCGCGTACGAACGCCTGCTGGTCGATGCGCTCAAGGGCAACCAGACGCTGTTCGTGCGCGACGACGAGGTCGAGGCGGCTTGGCAGTGGATCGACAGCATCAGCAACGCCTGGCAGGCGGCGGCAACGCCGGCGCTGGCCTATCCCGCTGGCTCCTGGGGACCGGCCGCGGCGTCCGACTTCCTGCCGCCGAAATCGAACGGCCATCGGCCAGGGAAAGCGGCCAAGTGACGGAACCCGGCGCCCTCGTGCTGCTCGCCGACATCGGCGGCACCAATGCGAGGTTCGCCCTGGCGGACCAGGCGGCGCCGGCGCCGTTGTTGCTGGACAGCGTGCGCGAATATCCGGTCGCCGAATTCCCCTCGCTGGCCGATGCCGCCCGCCATCATCTCGACACCACGGGCGCGAGCGCGCGGCGCGGCGTGTTCGCCGTCGCCGGCCGCGTCGACGGTGACGAGGCGCGCATCACCAACCATCCCTGGGTGATCTCGCGCCGGCGTACGCAGTCGGCGCTCGGCTTCGAACGCCTGCAACTGGTCAACGATTTCGCCGCGCAGTCGATGGCGATCACGCTGCTGCAAGCCGGCGACGTGGTGCCCGTCGGCGGCACGACCTGGACGCCGCGGCAACCCGGCGACCGCACCTACGCCGTGATCGGTCCTGGCACCGGCCTCGGCGTCGGCGGACTGGTCGTGCGCGATGGCCATTCCTATCCGCTCGAAACCGAAGGCGGCCACACCAGCTTTCCGCCGGGAACGCCCGAGGAAATCGACATCCTCGAGCACCTGTCGGCGCAGTTCGGCCGCGTCTCCAACGAGCGCCTGATCTGCGGCCCGGGGCTGGTGAACCTGCATCGCGCACTGAGCGAAATCGCCGGCGAGGATCCCGGCCCGATGCGTCCGTCCGACATCACCGCGCGCGCCGCCGAAGGCGACGTGCGCTGCATGCGCGCCGTCGATGTCTATTGCGCAGTGTTCGGCGCGATCGCCGGCGACCTGGTGCTGACGCTGGGTGCCTGGGACGGCGTGTTCCTGACCGGCGGCCTGGTACCGAAGATGTTGCGCTCCCTGCAGCATTCCGGCTTCCGCCAGCGCTTCGAGCACAAGGGTCGCTTCTCGGCCAACATGGCGCGGGTGCCGTCGATGGCCGTGCTGCATCCGCAGCCGGGCCTGCTCGGTGCCGCGGCGATCGCCTGCCAGCCGCCACGCCCGGATGCATCGCAATGAATCCCCCTGACGATCCGGCCGTCCTCGAACCGGTGCGGCGCCTGGGCGTCCAACTGCACGTCTATCGCGACGAGGAGCATTGGGCCGGGGCGAGCGCGGCGTCCATCGCGGCCGTGCTGCGTCGTGATCTCGAACAACGCGAACGTGCGCGCCTGCTCGTGTCGGGCGGCAGCACGCCCGCGCCGGTCTACCAGCTGCTGTCGAAGGCGCCGCTGGAATGGCACCGCGTCGACATCGCGCTGGTCGACGAACGCTGGCTGCAACCCGACGATCCCGACAGCAACGCCCGTCTGGTGCGCGAGACGTTGCTGCAGAACCGGGCTGCGGAGGCACGCTTCGAGACGCTGACGCGCGCCGGCCGGGGCATCGAGGAAGCCGTCAATGCGGCCAACATGCACGCCAAACAGACGCCGACGCTGGTGCTGCTCGGCATGGGTGAGGACGGCCACACGGCATCGCTGTTCCCGCGCATGCGCGATCTGTCCGAGGCGCTGGCATCGCCCAGTGCCTATGTGGCCGTCGATGCCAGCGGTTGCGCGGGCGCGGGCCGCTGGCTGCGCCGCATCAGCCTGACGCCGGGCGGCCTGTCGGCCGCGCGGGCGCGCATGCTGCTCATCCGCGGCGATGCCAAGCGCAAGCTGTTCGAACGCGCGCTCGACGGCGACGACGCGCGCGACTTGCCGGTGCGCATCGCGTTCACCGCGCCGGGCGCATCATTGGACGTGCATTGGTGCCCGTGATGCGGGCCTTCCCTGCCCGCCGTTCCTGCGTAGACGGGAACCCAGCGACTTCGCATGTGCAACCGAATCGAGTCGCTGGATCCCCGCCAACGCGGGGATGACGGCTTCGATCCTTTTTTCCGAGATTCCGATGACCCTGCACCCCCGCCTGCATGAAATCACCGAGCGCATCCGCGAGCGCAGCCGCCCGACGCGCCAAGCCTACCTGGACGGCATCGCAGCGGTGCACGCCAATGGCCCGCAGCGCCGCCGCTTGAGCTGCGGCAACCTCGCGCATGCGTTCGCCGCCAGCGGCGCAACCGACAAAGGCCGCCTCAAGACCGATGCCACACCGAACCTCGGCATCGTCAGCGCCTACAACGACATGCTCTCGGCGCACCAGCCGTTCGAGGATTATCCGGCGTTGATCCGCGAGACCGCGCGTGCGCTCGGTGCCACCGCGCAGGTCGCCGGCGGCGTGCCGGCGATGTGCGACGGCGTCACCCAGGGCCGACCCGGCATGGAACTGTCGTTGTTCTCGCGCGACGTGATCGCGCAGGCCACCGCGATTTCGCTCTCGCACGACATGTTCGATGCGGCGCTGTATCTCGGCGTCTGCGACAAGATCGTGCCCGGCCTGCTGATCGGTGCGCTCGCCTTCGGCCACCTGCCGGCTGTATTCGTGCCGGCCGGCCCGATGACGCCGGGCATCCCGAACAAGCTGAAAGCCGAAGTGCGTGAGCGCTACGCCGCAGGCGAGGCGACGCGCGAGGAACTGCTCGAGGCCGAATCCGGTTCCTACCACGCACCGGGCACGTGCACGTTCTACGGCACGGCCAACTCCAACCAGGTGATGCTCGAAGCGATGGGCCTGCAACTGCCGGGTACGTCGTTCGTCAATCCCGGCACGCCGCTGCGTACGGCGCTGACGCGCGCCGCCGCCGAACGCGCGCTGCGCATCACCGCGCTCGGCGGTGACTATCGTCCGATCGGCCACCTGGTCGACGAGCGCTGCATCGTCAACGCCATGGTCGCGTTGCTCGCCACGGGCGGCTCCACCAACCACACCATCCATTTCGTCGCCGTCGCGCGGGCGGCCGGCATCGCACTCACCTGGGACGACATCGACGATCTCTCGCAGGCCGTGCCGCTGCTGGCACGCGTCTATCCCAATGGCGAGGCCGACGTGAACCGCTTCGCGGCCGCGGGTGGCACGCAATTCGTGTTCCGGGAATTGCTCGACGCCGGCCTGATGCACGACGACCTGCCGACGATCGTGCCCGGTGGCATGCGTGCCTATACCGACGAACCGCGCCTCGACGGCGACACCCTCGCCTACGCGCCCGGCACGGCGCAACCGGGCGACGACGCGGTGGTGCGCACGGTCGCCGCGCCGTTCGAGCAGCATGGCGGGCTACGCCTGCTGCAAGGCAACCTCGGCCGCGCGCTGATCAAGTTGTCGGCAATCAAGCGCGAATACCGCAGCATCACTGCGCCCGCCGTGGTCGTCGACAATCCGCAAGCCTTGAACAAGCTGCACGCCGCCGGCGCCCTGCCGCAGGACTTCGTCGCGGTCGTACGCTTCCAGGGGCCGCGCGCCAACGGCATGCCGGAGATGCATTCGCTGACGCCGCTGCTCGGCATGCTGCAGAACCAGGGCCGCCGCGTCGCGCTGGTCACCGACGGACGCCTGTCCGGAGCCTCGGGCAAGATCCCTTCCGCCATCCACGTCACGCCAGAGACCGCGCGCGGCGGCGCCCTTGCGCGACTGCGCGACGGCGACATCATCCGCCTCGACGGCGAGCAAGGCGTGCTCGAGGCGCTGGTCGATGCCACTGAATGGAACGCGCGCAGCCTCGACGCCGACACCACGCCGCCGGCCTGGGACCTGGGCCGCAACCTGTTCGCCAACAGCCGCGCGATGGTCACGCCCGCCGACCAGGGTGCGTTGTCGATCTCGTGCGGACCGCCGCTGCAACCGCACCATGCTGCGCCCGAATACGATGCGGAATACGAACTCGGCAATGGCGAGGTGGCCGCCGATGCGCCGCATGAGGCGAAGGATGCTTGATGCCGCTGCCGGAAGAAGTCGAGCTCGTTTCGAACTCTGGAATATCCGATGACCATCGAACTGCACCAGCAACAAGCCGAACACCTGCTCCGCGCCGCCGGCGTCCTGCCCGTGGTCACCGTCGACAGCCTCGACCAGGCGCGCCGGCTCGCCGACGCATTGCTCGCCGGCGGCCTGCGCACCATCGAACTGACCCTGCGCACGCCGGTCGCGATCGACGCGCTGGCGATGCTCAAGCGCGAGTTGCCCGCCATCGTCATCGGTGCTGGCACGGTACTGACGCGGGAGCAGCTCCGGCAATCGATCGACGCCGGCGCTGATTTCATCGTCACGCCCGGCACAACGCCCGTACTTGCCGACGCGCTCGCCGAGGCGCCGCTGCCGGTCGTGCCGGGCGCCGCCACGCCGAGCGAACTGATGGCGCTGATGGCGCGTGGTTTTCGCGTCTGCAAGCTGTTTCCGGCGACGGCCATCGGCGGCCTCGCGATGATCAAGGGCCTGGCCGGACCGCTTGCGGACCTGAAGCTGTGCCCGACCGGCGGCATCACCGAGCAAGACGCGGCCGACTACCTGAAGCAGCCGAACGTCGTCTGCATCGGCGGTTCGTGGATGGTGGCCAAGGACTGGCTCGCGGCGGGCGCCTACGACAAGATCACCGCGAGCGCCGCACGCACCGTGGCAACGATCGAACGCGCACGCAGCGCGTAGGGTGGGCGTTGGCCCACCGCTCTTCGGTCGGCCGACGTCGGCCAAGCGGCGGGCCTGGGCCCGCCCTACGGGATTCGGATCTCGACTTTCGCCGGCAGCGTTTCGATGCGAAGTTCGCCATCGCGCCATGCGGCGCGCTGGCCGTTGATGGTCGTCGCGCCCGGATCAGCGTCGCGATAGGGCCACGGCAGCACCAGCCCGCCAGCAGGCAATTCGAGACCCTCGGCGACGTCCAACCGCAGCGTCTCGCCATCGCGTCGCAGCCTGTAGCCGAGCCGACCATCTGGCGTGCGCAAGTCGCCGATCGCGATGCCTTCGCCATTGAGCCAGTCCACGGGGATCCCCGCAGCCAGCACGATGCTGTCGTCGATCTCGCGCGCATAGGCGAACATGTCGAGCGCCGAGCGCACGAAGTCCGAAGCGACCCAGGCATGCGGCAGGTCGCCGACGAAGAACGGCTTGCGTGGCGTACGCGAGACCACTTCGGCCCACTGGTTCCAGGGCTGCGGTGCACGGTCATCGAAGAAAAACCGTACCGCTTCCCACGCGCGCTCGCGCCAGCCCAGGCGTACGAACGCGGCGACGTTGCGCCATTCGTAAGGCGTGTAGGCGTCCCATTCCCGCTTGCCGTCGCGGCGCTGCGCGAACTCGCGCCAATAACGTTCGAACGTGCCGTGCAGCAGTGCCTGTGGCAGCCTGGCCTGCTCACCGCCCGGCGCCAGCGCGATGGTGGTCGACGTGGCGTCGAAATCTCCGAGTTCCGCCGCGCCGGGCAGGTAATCGATCCGGTGCCGCTCCACGGCGGCCCGCAGCGAGGCGTCGAGGTCCTCGCGGAACTGGTCGCGCGAGGCCGCGAAGCGCTTCGCTTCGGCGTCCTTACCGAGCGCCGCCGCTACTTCGGCCGCATCCTTGTATCCGCGCAACGCCCAGAAATTGTCCCAGTACGAATGCACCGGCTTGGCCGAATACCCTTCGTGGCTGATCGACACCGGCATCATCCCGTAGAACGCCGGATTCAGCGCCCGGTTCGCTTCGGTGCGCTCGCTCAACCGCAGTTTTTCCATGTAGCCATAGGCGCCGAGCACGTGCGGCCACATCTTCTCCAGGAACGCACGGTCGCCGGTATAGCGGTACAGCTCGGCGATGTTGAAGATCAGCTCGCCATGGCTGTCGTTCTCGGGCACCGGATCGCTGCCACGATCATCGACGCAGCAAGGCACCATGCCGTCGTCGAACTGGTAAGGCGCGTAGAACGCGACGTAATCGCGCACCACGTCCTCGCGGCCCATGCGCAGCAGGCCTTCGGAGATCATCGCGCCGTCGCGGATCCATGAGCGTGCATACGAGCGCGTACCCGGCTGCAGGCGCGGGCCGATGCGCGAGATCAGCATGTGCGCGGTCGCCGTGCGCAAGGTGTCGGCCAAAGCCTGGCCCTGCGCCGGCACGCTGATGTGGACGCGGTCGAGCTTGGCACGCCATTGCGCCGCCACGAGTTCCTGCAGGTCTTGACC
>JACMKK010000337.1 GCA_014380115.1 Luteimonas sp.
GAAGTAGGTGCGGTTGCCGTTCGGAATATGGCCGTAATGATCGATGAGCCAGGCGAAGTTCTTCACCATGTCGACCGCTAGATCGTGACGGCCGCTTTCCTCCAGGCCCAGCATCGTGAAGTAGGAATCCCAGTAGTAGATTTCGTTGAAGCGTCCGCCCGGAACGATGTATCGATACGGCAGGGGCAGCAGCGAAGTACGCGTGTCGGCAGCTTGGGGCTTGCGCTCCAGCACGCTCCACAGCGCGTCGATGTGTTCGCGCACGTCATGGTCCGGATTGGTGCGGTAGTCGCCGCCGGCAGGACGCGGCATCGTGAACTGTTCAGTGATGAAGGCGCGCAGGTCGAACCCGGGCCTGGTGCGCAGATAGTCGTACTCGGCGGCGATGCCGGCCGGCGGCTGGTTCGGGGTCGCGTCCACGAAGGCCTTGCCGTCCGGCAGGATGCGCTGCGCGTCCTCGAACAGCTGACCATAGAGTTGCGGCAAGCCGGCGACGCAGGTTTCGGCCATCGCCAGCGGGGCCTGCAACGACAGGCAGACGAGAAGGAGTGCCCGGGCCGTGTTGATGCGGAACCCGCCCGGCGTCGTGTTCTTGTTGGCCATCATCGGCTTCTCCATGGGATAAGGTCGCACTGCGGCCCTGAGCATACCGACGCGGCGGAAAGCATGCGCTCCGCGCAATCGCGCTCTGGTGCGCGCCACGATCCACCATCGCTGCGCTGGGTGGTGGAAACGCGGGGATGGAAACGCCCGGCATTGTCCGGCACTATCGGGCGCAGAGCCTCGAAACGCCGCGCCCGACAAGAGGAACGACAGCGGCGTTCGGATCTCGACAGGGGGAACACTCAACACGCCGGCCATTCGCGACCGGCGTTCATGTGGCTCGATGCTCGAGCCTTGAGGGAGGCCCTGAACATGAAATCTCCGCAGCCGGTTCCGCTTGCGCTCACCGTCGCCATTCTCCTCGCCCTGCCCGTCGCGGTCGCCGCGCAGGAGCCGCAGCCTGTCGCGCAGGATCCGCAATCCGCCGAGCCGGCGCCCGCGCAGCCTGCAGCGACACCAACTCCACCCGCCGAGACGCCGGCTCAGACCACCACGGCGCAAGCGTCCACTCCCGACGAGCCGGGCGGCGCCACCACGCTCGACACCGTGGTCGTGACCGGCAGCGCGGCGGGCGGCGTCAAAAAGCTCGAAGCGAGCTACAACATCGTCACCGCCAACGCCGAGCAGATCAAACAGGCGAATCCGAAGAGCACCGCGGACCTGCTCAAGATCTCGCCGGGACTCTGGCCCGAATCCAGCGGCGGCCAGACCGGCGCCAACATCGAGATCGCCGGCTTTCCCGGCGGCGGCGATGCGCCCTACTTCTCCGCGCTGCTGATGGGTTCGCCGCTGTACGGCATGCCGACACTGTCGTTCTTCGAAACCAGTTCGCTCCTTCGGCTCGACGACACGATCGAGTCCGTCGAAATCCTGCAAGGCGGTCCCTCGGTCGTCTTCGCCGACGGTCAGATCGGCGCCACGGCCAACTTCTTCCTCAAGACCGGTACCGACATTCCGACCGGCAGCGTCGGGCTGACCTATGGCGACGAAGGCCTGTGGCGGCTCGATGCGTTCTCCGGCTTCAAGATCGCCGACGGCTGGTACGGCAGCATCGGCGGCTTCTGGCGCACCTCCGACGGCGTGCGCGACCCGCAGTTCAAGGCCGACGACGGCGGCCAGATCACCGGCACGCTCGCGCACGACTTCGACAAGGGCAACCTGACGTTGTACGCGCGCTATATCAACGACAAGAACCAGTTCATCACGCCGATCCCGTTGATCCAGACCGGCAGGGACAGCTTTCGGGAATATCCGGGCTTCGATCCGCTCACCGACACCTACTACAGCGAGGCCATTCGGCATGTGCGCCTGCCTGGCTATCCGGGCGGCGGCACGAATGCGGACCTCGCCGACGGGCGCGGCACGAAGTTCTTCTTCTTCGGCGGCAACTTCGACTACGCCTTCGACAATGGCTGGTCGATCAGCGACAAGTTCCTGTTCGACGAAGGCGACATGGACACCAACGCGCTGTTCTCGGGCAACAATCCGGCGACGCTCGACGCCATGCTTTTCGACGACATCGGTGGTGGCTTGCGACTGCCGGCCGGCTCAGTGGTCACGGCCAATTATGTCGGCGGCGGTGCGGTGCCCTTCGACCAGAGCGTGATCGCACAGGGCTGGTGGCACATCCACAAGCACCTGAAGAGCTTCAACAACGATTTCCGCTTGAGCAAGGAGCTGTTCGAGGGCAACACCCTGACCGCCGGCCTGTACATCAATCACTACACGATGAATGACAAGTGGGCGCTCGGCAACGACATGCTCATGACCAACGAACCCAACGCCACGCCTATCACGATCAGCTACGTCGACGCCGGCGGCAACGTCCATCAGCGCACCGACAACCAGGGCTTCCTCAACTACGGCGGCTTCAATATCGCCCAGCACGGCAGCGCCACCAACACAGCCTTCTACCTGTCCGACTCCTGGCGCATCGGCAAGTGGCTGTTGGACCTGTCCGGGCGCATCGAGAACCAGGACGCGACCAACAACGTCTGCAACCTCACCAATGTCGATCTCGACAACAACCCGCTCACCGAGTTCGACAACGCGGTGCCGGTCTGCAACGGGACGGTCGCGAAGACCGACTACGACAAGACCCATCCGGCCTGGACCGCCGGCGCCAACTATTCGTTCACCGACCACATGTCGATGTACGGCCGCGTCAACACCGGTGGCCACTTCCTCGACTTCGACAACGGCATCCGCGGCAGCGTCACCGGCAACACGCCGCCGATGCACAAGATCCGCAACTACGAAATGGGCTTCAAGTACCAGTCCGAGCTTCTGTATGCGGACATCAGCGCTTATCGTCGCGTGTTCTCGGGCCTGCAGTACCAGCCGACCGACGGCGCCGGCACACCGGTGGGCAGCCCGCTGATCTACGGTTCCGATTCCGTCGGCGTCAACTTCATCGGCGCGCTGACGCCGGTCGAGAACTTGCGCCTGCAGCTGGTCGCGAACTATCTCGACGGCGAGTACACGGACTTCAGGGCCTGTTTTCCATACATCGATATCAACGATGTGCAACAGTGCGAGCCGATCGAAGGCAAACAGCTGCAGCGCCAGCCGAAGCTGCGCTTCATGTTCACGCCGAGCTACCGGTTCGTGTTCGGCTGGGGCGACATCATGCCGTATATCACCTACACCCACGTCGGCGACCACACCCAGGACCAGTCCGCCCTGCAGGAACTGGGCTCATACCAGACTTGGGACTTCGGCATTACCTCCAACGTCGGCGAGCACTGGCAGTTCAACGTACGCGGCACCAACGTCACCAACGAGCTCGGCCTGACCGAGAGCAACTCGCGTATCTTCGGTTCGGCGATCACCGCCGACGGCGTGCTGCTCGCGCGTCCGATCGAGGGCCGCGAGATCAACGCGCAGGCGAAGTACAGCTGGTGACATCGTCCGCGGCGCAATCCTTCTCCCGGCCGGCCGGGAGAAGGGGTTGGAGAAGGACGTCGGCTGGAACGGTGATGCGATGCCTGTCGGCCATCGTGCTGGCTTTCCTGCCTGGCCTGGCGCTCGCGGCTGCCGCCGATCCACCCCTACAGTTCCGCGTCACGGAAGGCAGCGTGCTCAATGCCTTCCATCAGCAAGGCCCCGTCGCGGCGCATCTGTTGCTCAGCTCGGGCCGCAAGCCACGCGTGCTGGTCGCGTTCCCGGCAGGCAACAGCGGCGTGGGCGTGTGGTTCGAAGACGCCACGACGCCGGTGCAATGGACGCTCGGCGAAATGAAGGGCATCGACCGGCCCGACGCGTCGGGCAAACGGCTGCATGGCATCACGGCCGAGGCGAATGTCGTCGCAAAGCGGCTGGTGATCCGCGATGCGGTGCTGGGCAGCGTGCGCGTGCTGCGCGATTTCCAGCTTGGGGTCGCGTATCCGGCGTCGGTCGCCACGCCCGCGCGGATCTCAGCGCATGGCGTGACGTGGGCGCGCGCACGTTTGGACGGCGCCCCCGGATACGCAATCTCGATCGAACTGCTCAACGGCCGCGTGCGCGGTGGCAAGCGAGGCGCGCCGCTGGTGCTGGCGTCAACTCGTGACGGCGAGCCCCTGCGCCTGCGCATCACCGCGCTCACGGGTGAAAAGCCGCTCACGCCGCTCACCGCCGACGAGTTGTTCGACAGGCAGGCCGGCAGCGATCTGCGCAGCCGCCAGGCGCTGCAGTTCCTGAGTTATCGGGAGAAATTCCTCGCCGGGTCATGGCGCTTTGATACCTATTTCGGCCGCGACACCCTGATGTCGCTGCGCCTGCTGATGCCGGCCCTGCAGCCGGTGGCGATCGAGGACGGCTTGGCCTCCGTGCTCGATCGGCTCAACACCCAGGGCGAAGTAGCGCACGAGGAAGACATCGGCGAATTCGCGCTGTTACGCCATCGCAAGGAGAGCGCACTGGGCGCTGCGCCGAACGACGCGCCGATCTACGACTACAAGATGATCGACGACGACGTGATGCTCGCGCCCGTGGCCGCGGCCTGGCTGCTAGACCATCCGCAAGGTCGCGACCGCGCCGCTGCCTTTCTTGCACGCAAGACCACGGCCGGTGAAGCGCTGGGCGCGGCGCTGGCGCGCAACTTCGCCTTCGTCCTGCAATCCGCGCAAGCGTTTGCGCGGAAACCCACCGCCCGCAATCTGGTATCGCTCAAACCGGGCAGCCATGTCGGGCAGTGGCGCGACAGCGAGGACGGACTGGCCGGCGGTCGCTATCCCTATGACGTCAATGCGGTGTTCATGCCGGCGGCGCTCGATGCCATCGCGCGTTTCCGGCAGTCCGGCTTGCTGCAGCCATACGCCACTCAGACGCAGCAACTAGCGTTTTCCACGGCGCCCAAGCAGGCCAGCGTCTGGGCCGAACAAGCGCCGCCATTGTTCCGGACGACACTGACGGCGTCGGCCGCGCGCCAAGCGATCGGTCGCTATGCCAGCACGCAGGGCATCGATCCGGCGCCGGCACTGGCCAGCGTTCCACGCAGCGGGTTGCGTTTCGATGCACTGGCATTGGATGCGAACGGCAAACCGATCCCGGTGCTGCATTCCGATGGCGGTTTCGCCTTGCTGTTCCGAAATCCCGAGGCGCAGACCCTCGATGCGATGGTCGAGGCCATGACACGTCCCTTCCCCGCCGGCTTGCTGACCGACATCGGCCTGCTGGTCGCCAACCCCGCTTACGCCGATGCGGACATCGCCAAGGCATTCGGCCGCACCGCTTATCACGGCACCGTGGTCTGGTCCTGGCAGCAGGCGCTGCTCGCGGCCGGGCTGGCGCGCCAGTTGCAGCGCGAAGACCTCCCCAAGGCCACCCGCACGCGCCTGCGCGATGCGCAACGACGCCTGTGGCATGCGGTCGATGCCACCCAGGCGATGCGCACCTCGGAACTGTGGTCGTGGTCGTACGCCGACGGCCGCTACACGATGGCCCCGTTCGGCCAGAGCAGTGGAGATGCCGACGAATCCAATGCCGCGCAGCTATGGAGTACGGTCTATCTGGCGATCCCGCCGCCGTCGCCATGAAGCGTAGACCATGCGCGGGAACGCGCACGAAATGAAGTCGTCGTCCCCGCGAAGGCGGGGATCCAGCGACTTTTGAAGCCTGAAGGCACTGGGTTCCCGCCTTCGCGGGAACGACGATAATTAGTCGTGTGGCATTCGTCTGATGTCGTTCAAGTCGACACACCCGACATCAGAGCAGGAGATCCAAATATGCTCACCCTCTTTCGCTCCATGCTGTTCGCGCTCTCGCTCACCTTCGCCACCAGCGCCACGGCGCTCGCACCCGACCCGGCGAAAACGCAGGCCTACATCGACCACGCCTGGACAACGCTCACACGCGCGGTGGATGACTGCTCCGCGTTGAAAGACGACAAGGTCACGACGCGGCCGGTGCTGTACCTGCCCGCGGAATTGCCGCGCAGCGCGCGGATCGACGACATCGCCAAGCGCTGCAACGTCGACATCCGCGTCCTCCCGCATCCGATCCGCCAGGTCGGCGACTTCAATCCGCGTTCGCTGCCACAACAGGGCCTGCTGTACTTGCCGAATCCATACGTGGTGCCGGGCGGCTTCTTCAACGAGATGTACGGCTGGGACAGCTATTTCATCATCCTCGGCCTGGTCGCGGATGGCCGTGCAGCTCTCGCCCGCGACATGGTCGACAACTTCCTGTTCCAGGTGCAGTACTACGGCGGCGTGCTCAACGCCAACCGCACGTACTACCTGACGCGCTCGCAGCCGCCGTTCCTCGGCGAGATGATCCGCGCCGTGCTC
>JACMKK010000338.1 GCA_014380115.1 Luteimonas sp.
CTGCGCGTGGTGCGATTGAGCAGGCGCACGCCGAGGCGCGCCTCGAGCCGGCGCACGGCCTCGCTCAACGACGAAGGCGAGACGCCGCGCACGTAGGCGGCGCCGCGGAAGCTGCGGGCGCGCGCCACTTCGGCGAAGGCATCGAGGTCGGCGAGGTTCGGCGTTGTCACCGTGCGGTGGCCAGCGTGCGGTCGGTCATGGTGCGGGCGACCATTGTGCGAACTAGCGAACAGCCCATTCGGCGTTGCACGGATTATCGCACGCCTCGCGCCGGCCTAGAGTGCTCTCCGAGCCAGATGGCCCGCACGCAACCATGAGGAATTCCAGATGCAACAACGTCAACTCGGCGCCATCGGCCCGCGCGTCTCCGCCCTCGGCCTCGGCTGCATGGGCATGTCCGGCATGTACGGTCCGGCCGATCGCGCCGAAAGCATCGCCACCATCCACGCTGCGCTCGAACGCGGCATCACCCTGCTCGACACCGGCGATTTCTACGGTATGGGCCACAACGAACTGCTGATCGGCGAGGCGTTGAAAGGGCGCGACCGCGACCAGGCCCTGCTCAGCGTCAAGTTCGGCGCACTGCGCGATCCCGCCGGCGGCTGGTCCGGCTACGACGCGCGCCCGGCGGCGGTGAAGAACTTCCTCGCCTACACGCTGCAGCGCCTGGGCGTGGACCATGTCGACATCTACCGTCCGTCGCGGCTGGATCCGGACGTGCCGATCGAGGACACCATCGGCGCCATCGCCGATCTGGTCCAGGCCGGCTACGTGCGCCACATCGGTCTGTCCGAAGTGGGCGCCGACACCCTTCGCCGCGCAGCCGCAGTGCACGCGATCAGCGACCTGCAGATCGAGTACTCGCTGGTCTCGCGCGGCATCGAGGACGAGATCCTGCCGACCTGCCGCGAACTCGACATCGGCATCACCGCCTACGGCGTGCTGTCGCGCGGCTTGATCAGCGGGCACTGGCGCAAGGGCGATGCCGGCAACGGTGATTTCCGCCAGTTCTCGCCGCGCTTCCAGGACGGCAACGTCGATCGCAACCTGGCACTGGTCGATGCGCTGCGTGCGATCGCCGGGCAACGCGGCGTCAGCGTCGCGCAGATCGCGATCGCGTGGGTGGCGGCACAGGGCGAAGACATCGTGCCGCTGGTCGGCGCGCGTCGTCGCGATCGTCTCGACGAATCGCTCGGCGCACTCGATGTCGTGCTGACCGACGACGACCTGCAGGCCATCGAACGCGCGGTGCCGAAGGGCGCCGCCGCCGGCGAACGCTATCCCGAAGTGCTGATGGCGCACCTCGACAGTGAAACGGCGTCGCATTGATGCTTCAGCTCCTTCCCCCGCGTAGCGGGGGAAGGTTGGGATGGGGGCGCGCACGCTGCGAGCACCGGCCGCGCCTGCAGGGCCGCGGGATGATCTTTCCCTCGATTTGCGGCTAATCAAACGCCGAATTCCCGACTAGGCTGTGCCGGTCGCGACATCTTGCCGGTCCCTGCGTGATCGAGATGGCGCAGGGGCCAAGGTCCCCTCCACCGCAAGGTCCGATAGGATTGGCCCCGCCGTCGCGCCGGCAGGCAACAGGATATCCAGTGCAACCGATCATCACCGTCAGCAAACTCAGCAAGACCTATGCCTCCGGCTTCGAGGCGCTGAAGTCGATCGACCTGGACATCCGCCGCGGCGAGATCTTCGCGCTGCTCGGGCCAAACGGCGCCGGCAAGACCACGCTGATCAGCATCATCTGCGGCATCGTCAACGCCAGCGCCGGTACGGTGCTCGCCGACGGCCACGACATCGTCCGCGACTACCGCGCCGCGCGCGCCAAGATCGGGCTGGTGCCGCAGGAGCTGTCGACCGACGCGTTCGAGAGCGTGTGGGCGACGGTCCGCTTCAGCCGCGGCCTGTTCGGCAAGCCGCCGAACGACGCCTATCTGGAGAAGGTGCTGCGCGACCTGTCGCTGTGGGACAAGAAGGACAGCAAGATCATGGCGCTGTCGGGCGGCATGAAACGCCGCGTGCTGATCGCCAAGGCGCTGTCGCACGAGCCGACCATCCTGTTCCTCGACGAACCCAGCGCCGGCGTCGACGTCGAGCTGCGCCGCGACATGTGGCAGATGGTGCGAGACCTGCGCGCCAGCGGCGTCACCATCATCCTGACCACGCACTACATCGAAGAGGCCGAAGACATGGCCGACCGCATCGGCGTGATCAGCAAGGGCGAGCTGATCGTGGTCGAGGACAA
>JACMKK010000339.1 GCA_014380115.1 Luteimonas sp.
TCTTGCTCGTGCTCGCATTACCGGCACGCGCCGCCATCGAACTGCCGCTGTTGTTCTCCGACGGCGCCGTGATGCAACGCGGCCAACCGCTGCCCGTGTGGGGCTGGGCGACGCCGGGCGCGAAGATCGACGTTGTCTTCGATGGTGGTACCGCCACGGTCACGGCTTCCGACGCCGGCACGTGGCGCGTCGAACTGCCCGCGCATGCGGCAGGCGGACCTTACGTGCTGAGCATCCGCGAGAACCGCGGCGGGGCCGTCACCGTGCGCGACGTGTTGGTGGGCGACGTGTGGCTGGCCTCGGGCCAGTCGAACATGGAATGGCCGGTCGAGCAGGCGCAAGACGCGGAAAATGAAATCGCGCGCGCGCACGATACCGGCATCCGTCATTTCAAGGTGCCCAAGTCGTGGTCGGGCCGGCCCGAAACCCGCCTCGTCGGCGGCCAATGGAAGGCCGCGTCGCCGCAGACGGTCGGCCGCTTCTCCGCGGTCGCCTACTACTTCGCGCGCGACCTGCGCGCGCGCGAACCCGGCGTGCCGATCGGCATCATCGACAGCAGCTGGGGCGGCAGCCGCATCGAGGCGTGGATGGACGCGGCTTCGCTCGGCGTCGACGCGCAGGCCTTGTCGGCGAAGATGCGCGAGGTACGCGCCGCCGACGAGCGCACGTTGGCGCAGACGCGGCAGCGCCTCTCGCGCTGGCCTGTAGGCGCCGATGACGCTGCCTGGAAGAACGTCGAGTTCGACGATCGCGACTGGGACACGATCGCGGTGCCCGCGCTGTGGGAGAGCGCCGGCTACACCGGCATGGACGGCGTGGCCTGGTACCGCACCACGTTCGAACTGAGCGCGTCGGAAGCCGCGGCAGGCGTGACGCTGGGCCTGGGCATGATCGACGACTCCGACGAGGCCTGGGTCAACGGCCAGCGCGTCGGCGCAACGCTCAATCGCTGGAACACGCCGCGCCGATACCAGGTCGCTGCGCAAGCTTTGCGGGCTGGGATCAATCATGTCGTCGTGCGCGTGACCGACACCGGTGGCGGCGGCGGCATCCATGACATCCATGATGGCCATGCAGTGCACGCCGATTCCGATCTGCCGTACGTGCAACCGCAGGGCGCTGCGCGGCGTGCGCTGCCCGGACGGTGGAAGTTCCGCCCGGCCACGGTCACCGTGGCCATGGACGACGACAAGAACCTGATCGAAACCTTGCTGTTCAACCGGATGATCCATCCGCTACAGCCGTATCCGCTTCGCGGCGTGATCTGGTACCAGGGCGAGGCCAACGCGACCGCCGGCGACGCCTACGCCTACCGCGACCGCTTCGCAGGGCTGATCGGGCAATGGCGCGCGCAGTGGCAGGCGCCGCGGTTGCCGTTCCTGTGGGTGCAATTGGCCAACTTCCACTCCGGTGCCGATACCGCCACGCACAGTCCCTGGGCGATGCTGCGCGAATCGCAGTCGCGCGCGCTGGCGTTGCCTGCGACCGCGCAGGTCGTGAGCATCGACATCGGCAATCCGGACGATATCCACCCGCTCGACAAGCAGGCAGTCGGCCGCCGTCTAGCCCTGGCGGCGCGCCATGTCGTCAACGGGGAGTCGCTGGTGTTTTCAGGACCGGTGTACCGCGCGGCGAAGTTCGATGGCCGCAGCGTGCGCGTCGAGTTCGACCTGCAGGGGAGTGCGCTGGCGGTGCGTGGCGGTGGGCAGGTCGTGCACGGTTTCGAACTCGCCGGCGATGACCGCCGCTTCCATCCGGCACGCGCCGCGATAGCGGGCGACCACATCGTCGTCAGCAGCGATGCCGTCGTCCAGCCACGCGCGTTGCGCTTCGGCTGGTCCGACAACCCGCAAGAGGCAGACCTCGTCAATCGCGGAGGACTGCCGGCTTCGCCCTTCCGTACGGACGACTGGCCATGACGTTACACATGCCTTGGCATCCCGAACGCAGTGAGGGATCTGCTGCTGACTGTTGCAGTCGCAGCGACGCGAACAACAGGTCCCTCACTGCGTTCGGGACGACAAGTTCACGGTTTTGGATGCTTGAGGCAGTTCCATGGGAGGTCCGGCAAATGCAACCTGAGGTGTCCATTGCTCGAACGGCTGCAAGGCTGCTGCGCAGTTTCGTACTCTCCGCGATGCTCGTGGCGATCGCTGCCTGTTCCCGCCCGCCTGCCGCGACGGACGCCACTTCCGGAACCGCGAAACCGTCGACGCAAACCAAGCACGCCGCCGAAGCGCCGATTCCCAAGCTGGTCACCAAGGACGGACGCCACGCCTTGCTGGTCGATGGCGAACCCTTCCTGATCCTCGGCGCGCAGGTCAACAACTCGAGCAACTACCCGGCGATGCTGGAGCAGGTCTGGCCGGCGATCGACGTGCTCAAGCCCAACACGGTGATGGTGCCGATCGCCTGGGAACAGGTCGAGCCCAAGGAAGGCACGTTCGACTTCTCCTTCCTCGACACCTTGCTGGCGCAGGCGCGCGAGCGCGAACTGCGGCTGGTGCTGCTGTGGTTCGCCACGTGGAAGAACAACGGACCCAACTACGCGCCGGCCTGGGTCAAGCTGGACAACGACCGCTTCCCGCGCGTGCTCACCGCCGACGGCAAGCTGCTCAATTCGCTGTCGCCGCTGGCCAAGACAACACTGGAAGCGGACAAGAAAGCGTTCGTGCAACTGATGCGGCATCTCAAGCAAGCCGATCCGCAGCGCACCGTCATCATGGTGCAGCCGGAGAACGAACCCGGCACCTACGGCGCACCACGCGACTTCTCGCCGCTGGCGCAACAGGTCTTCGACGGTCCGGTACCGGAGGCGCTGGCGAAGGGATTGAAGAAGCAGCCCGGCACCTGGAAGCAGACCTTCGGCAAAGATGCGGACGAATTCTTCCACGCCTGGCACGTCGCGAAGTACATCGACCAGGTCGCAGCCGCCGGCAAGGCCGAGTACCCGTTGCCGATGTACGTCAACGCGGCACTGCGCGATCCGTTCACGCCGGGCCTGCCGGGCCAGTACGAGAGCGGCGGGCCGACCGACAACGTGCTCGACATCTACAAGCTCGCTGCGCCCAGCATCGACCTGCTGGTGCCCGACATCTACATGCGCGAGTACGAGAAGCACACCACGGTGCTCGACCGCTACGCGCGTCCCGACAATGCGCTGTTCGTCGGCGAGACCGGCAACGACACGCCTTTCGCGCGATTCTTCTTCGCAGCACTCGGGCAGCAGGCGATCGGCTGGTCGCCGTTCGGCATCGACTTCACCCGATATTCCAACTGGCCGCTGGGCGCCAAACGCATGGACGCCGAAACGCTGGCGCCGTTCGCGCTCAACTATGCGCTGGTGAAGCCGGCGGCGCGATTGATCGCGAAGCAGAGCTTCGCCGGCAAGGTGCGCGGCACCGCCGAACGCGCCGGTGAGCCCGAGCAGCATCTGCAGTTGAACGAGCGCTGGAATGCCACGGTCACCTACGGCGTCCCGCAGTTCTGGTTCGTCGGGCCGCCGAAAGGCAATCCGGAACCGACCGGCGCAGCATTGATCGTCGAACTGGCGCCGGACGAATTCCTCGTCACCGGTTACCACTCGCGTGTGTCGATCTATCCCGCCGGCAAGGACATCCACATGATCTACGACCGCGTCGAGGAGGGCACCTACGAGAACGGCCAGTGGAAGTTCCTGCGCATCTGGAACGGTGACCAGACCGACTACGGGCTCAATTTCTCCAGCGCCACGCAACTGCTGCGGGTGAAGCTGGCGACCTACGGCGGCGCACGCGCGCCTGCACCGTCGGCCGGTGCGCGATGACGCACGTGCGCATTCCCCTGAAGCCTGTCATCCCGAACCTAGTGAGGGATCTGCTGATTGCTTTGCCGGGCCACAAGAATCAGCAACAGATTCCTCATTGCGTTCGGGATGACAACACGATCGTCGACGTATTTACGAAACACGAAGCCAGTTTCCCCATTGCTCCCGAGAGGCCTTCCGGCATGACTTGTTCCGCGTATTTCCGCTCTGTGCCATCGCCACCGCAGCCGCCCCGCGCGGCCACCTCTCTACGCCGCTGGCTGCCATGGCTAGCCGCCGTACTGCTGTCGGCCTGCGGAACGGGCAACCAGTCGCGGGCATCCCAGTCCGCGGAATCGCAGTCCGCCGGATCGCAGGCCTACGAGAAGACCGACCGCGGCGTCATCGTGCATCCCACCGCGCAAGGCGCCGCCGACGTGCGGCTGCAGGTCGTGAGCGACGGCATCATCCGCGTCAGCGCCGACCCGGATGGCGATTTCGCGCGCACGCAGAGTCTGATGCGCGTCGCCGACGAAGGGGCGGCGCCGGCGTTCGATGTGACGACCACCAGCGACGGAAAAGTGCGCCTCGCGACCGCGCGAGTGACTGCCGAGGTGTCGCCGGATACCGGGCGTGTTTCGTTCCTGGACAAGAGCGGCCAGCCGATCCTGTCGGAAGTGGCCGGCGGCCGCTCTTTCGCGCCGCTCAAAGTCGAAGGCAAGGATTACTTCAGCGTACGGCAACGCTTCGAGTCCCCGGACGACGAGGCGATCTACGGCTTCGGCCAGCACCAGCAAGGCTGGATGAACCAGAAGGGTCGCGACGTCGAGCTACTGCAGCACAACATCGATATGGCGGTGCCGTTCCTCGTCTCCAGCCGCAACTACGGCCTGTTGTGGGACAACAATGCGATCACGCGCCTCGGCGATCCGCGCGGTCTGCAGCCGCTGCCGAAGTCGCTGAAGTTGTACGACGCCAAGGGCGTGGAAGGCGCCTTGACCGCGCGTTATTCGGTGGGTGGCGTACAGAA
>JACMKK010000340.1 GCA_014380115.1 Luteimonas sp.
CGCCAACTGCGCGATGCGTTCTGGCTTGCGGAAGCCGTCGCAGCGCGCCAGCAGGTCGTGCACGGTCTCATCGCGCAGTTCCGGCAGGCGATGCACGTTGAGGTGTTCGCGGCAGGCCATGATCGCGAGTTCGCGATGCGCAGCCGGAACTTTCAGGCGCTCGCACAATGTGCGCAACGGCGCGATGCCGCGTTGTTCGTGCTGGATGTGTCTGGGCAACTCCTCGTCCGGCGTGAGCGCCTTGCCGAGGTCATGGGTGAGTGCGGCGAAGCCGATGAGGTCGTCGCCCGGCGCCAGCCGCGCGGCCATGTCGCAGACCAGTTCGATATGCACACCGGTGTCGATCTCAGGATGGTATTCGGCGCGCTGCGGCACGCCGTACAGCGCATCGACTTCCGGCAGCACCGCGCGCAGCGCGCCGCAGTCGCGTAGCGTGCGCAGGAAGGCCGATGGCTGCCGCGCCGCCAGTGCGCGCGACAGTTCCTGCCAGACGCGTTCCGGCACCAGCGCATCGACTTCGCCGGATTCGACCATCGTGCGCATCAGCGCCATCGTCTCCGGCGCGATCGTGAATCCCAACGGCGCGAAGCGCGCCATGAAGCGCGCCGCGCGCAGGATGCGCAGTGGATCCTCGATGAAGGCCGCGCCGACATGGCGCAGCACGCGTGCCTCGATGTCGCGCGCACCGCCGAACGGATCGATCAGCGTGCCGTCCGCATCTTCGGCGATCGCGTTGACGGTGAAATCGCGCCGCGCCAGATCCTCTTCCAGCGTCACCGAAGGATCGGCATCGACGACGAAGCCGCGATAGCCACGCCCGGATTTGCGTTCGGTGCGCGCCAGCGCGTATTCCTCGCCGGTCTGCGGATGCAGGAACACCGGGAAATCGCGCCCGACGGGCTTGAAGCCGAGCGCCTGCATCGCTTCCTGGGTTTCGCCAACGACTACGAAATCCCTGTCGCCCGGCGGCAGGCCGAGCAGGCGATCGCGGATCGCGCCCCCTACGAGATAGACACGCATGCGGCCGTCAGTGCGGCGTGTGCTGCGCCAGCAGCGCGATGATGTTGGTCGCGCCTTCGCCGCGGCCAATGGTGCGGCTGATCGGGTTTGTCTGGCCCGACAACCAGATCTTCAGGTCCGCCTCGAGGTCGAAATGGCCTTCGGTCTCGAGCGAGAACATCACGATGCTGCGGTAGGGGATGCTGAGATATTCGACGCGTTTGCCGGTCACGCCCTGCTTGTTGACCAGGATCAGGCGGCGGTCGGTGAAGACCATCAGGTCGCGGATCAGGCCGAACGCGCGTTGCAGCGTTTCACCCGCGGCGAGCAGCGGCGCAAAGTCCTCGGCGATCGTCTCGATCGGTTTCTCGCCGGCGTTGCCGAGCAGGCTGTCGATCAGGCCCATGGGAATCTCCTGCAAACCGGGAGTGACAAGGCTATCGCCTTTTTGCTCGTCATTCCCGCGAGAATGACGACGAAAGAGATCGGCTAACCGCCCATCGCCACCGGTTGCACTGCGGCGGATGGACAAGAGAATGCCTTGCGCGCCGTGCCTTCGCGCCCGCGCATGCGTTCGGACACCGGGACTGCACTGCCATTGAGGCGCCAGTCGTAAATCACACTGAAGGCGAGCACGCGCGCGACGTACTCGCGCGTTTCCTTGTAGCTGATGGTCTCGATCCAGAAGTCGGGATCCATCGCCGGGCGCTGCGTTTGCCAGCGTGCCACTGGCGCGGGTCCGGCGTTGTATGCGGCGATGGCGACGTAGGTTTGCCCGTATTTGTCCTCCATCTGGCGCAGATAGGCCGTGCCGATGGCGATGTTGGTGTCGGCGTCGTAGAGGCTGTCGGCGCCGCCCCAGGGCAGTCCGATGCGCTTGGCGACGGCGGCGCCGGTGCCCGGCAGCACCTGCATGAGGCCCATCGCGTTGGCGCCGGAGCGCGCCTTCGGATTGAAGATGCTCTCGGCGCGGATCTCGGCCGCGACCCAGGCCGGATCGATGCCGTATTTGGCGGCCTCGCGCCGGATCGTCGCATCGTGGTGCAGTGGGAAACGCAGCTTGTACAGGCGCGACTCTTCCGGCTTGCGCACGCCACCGACGTTGACCAGGCCGAACACGCCGCGGTCGAACCAGCCGTTGTCCTGCGCGACCTCGACGGCCATGCGCCGCTGGGTGTCGTCGAAGCGCGCCAATGCCGCATCCCATTCACGCTGCGCCCAGGCCGCGCGGTCGATGCGCGACAGCGCCATCGCCCGCACGATGCCGGGGTCGCGCGCGATCGTCGCCTTCGCTGCGGCAGAGTCGTTCGGGTCCCATGGGCAGAGTGCGTATCCCTGCTGGAGGCGATCGGCGGCGAGGAAGCCATGGAACTCGGGCTTGCGCGCGGCCTCGCGGTACAAGGCCTGCGCGCCAGTCTTGTTGCCGGCGATCTCTTCCAGTCGCGCCTCGAAATATTTCCAGCGCGAATCGTTGCGCTGCGTAGCGCCCATCTTGCGGATCGCCACCAGCGCAGCGCGCCAGTCCGAACGCGAGATCGCTTCGCGCACGCGCCATTCGTGCAGGCGCTCGTCGTAAGCGGCTTCGGGGACGGCGTTCAGGCGTCGCGCCGAATCGGGTTCGTATGACGCCACTGCCCACAACGCGGCCTGGTACAACGGGCGCGCGCGATCGGCCTCGGTGAAGCCGAGTGCGCTGGCGTATTTCGGCAACTGTGTGTCGACGCTCATCGGCAGCGATTTGGCCAGGCGGGCCAGGCCTTGCGAGGCGATCAGGCGGCTGCGTGGCGTCTTCGGCCAGGTCAATGCGCGCTCGTGCACCGCCTCGAAGAAGGCGGCGTAATCGTTGGCCAGCGCGAACTCGTCGGCGGGCAGTCCGCGTGCCGCGTTGCGCATCACCGCCGGCTGCCATTCCGCCGCGGCCTTTTCGATGCGTTCCCAACGCAGCGCCGGCGGCAGACCGCCCTGGCTGGCGAGGATCGCAAACGGCGCATCGCAGACCGCAGGCAAGGGCTTGCCGGTGCTGCGCCACAGGGCCTGCGCATCGCGCGTCCAGGCCGCATCCGTGGCGCCGGTCGCCTGGCGCGCATTGAGGTCGGCGCAACGCAGGGTCTCGTTCTTGCCGAGGTTGTTCGACGGCAGCGGCCTCCATGCGGCGCGGAACGCCAGCCAGTCCTGCCGACGCGACAGCGCCGCCAGCCACAACTCGCGGAACGCCTCGGCGACGGGTTGTCCCTGCTGGCGCGACAGGAATGACTGCGCCTGCCCGGTCGACAGCGTGTCGATGTCGCGTCGCAGCCGCGCGTACTCGATCCAACCGGACAAAGGATGCTGGGCCGGGATGGTCGTATTCGCCTGGCCGCGTTCGGCAGCTTCGATGGCGGCGCGCGCGGCGGCGTCGGACGACTGCGCCTGCGCGGAGAATGCGCAGGCGAGTATTGCGATGGAGAGTACGATGCGTGCGTTGCAACGCGCGCGGATCGCGTCGTGGACGAGGTCGTTTCTTGGCATCGCCCGACTATAGCCGAAGGTTTCTGAATTGCCTTTTCGCGGCCTATTGCGTGTGCGTGGCGTGGTGTCGGAGACGGGAGCGAGTCGATGCTGGAAGGACTGTGGATGTTTCCGCTGTTGGGCATCGTCGCCGGCGTGCTGGCAGGACTGCTCGGCATCGGCGGCGGATTAATCCTGGTGGCGGCCCTGGTATGGCTGCTGCCCGCGCACGGCGTACCGAAGGAAGCGGCGATGCATGCGGCGTTGGCGAGTTCGATGGCGAGCATCGTCATGACCGCCGCATCGTCGGCCTACGCGCACCACCGTCGCGGCGGCGTGCTGTGGCCGACGGTCGGCTGGATGGTGCCGGGCCTGCTGCTCGGCGGTTGGCTTGGCAGCCTGTTCGCGGTCGCGATCGATGGCGATGTCCTGCGCCTGTTCGTCGCTGCCTACTGTTTCATCGCCGGCGCGCAGATGGCCTTCGGCGGAACCCGCAAGGGCGGTAGCGCGGACGTGGTGCCGCGCGGACCGGTGATGAGTCTGGCGGGGATCGGCATCGGCGCGGTTTCGGCGGTCGTCGGCATCGGCGGCGGCAGCATGACGGTGCCGGTGCTGACCTGGCGTGGCGTCACCCCCGTGCGCGCGGTCGGCACGTCCTCGGCCTGCGGGGTGGCGATCGGGATCGGCAGCGCAGTCGGTTATGCCCTCAATGCCCCGGCAGGTGTCTTGCCCGCGCATGCCATCGGCTATGTCTACCTGCCGGCCGCGATCGGGGTCGCCCTGGCCTCGGTCCTGGCCGCGCCGTTCGGCACCCGCCTGGCCCATGCCATCAGCGGTCCGGCCCTGAAGCGCGTATTTGCGGTCTTTTTGTGGGTGGTTGGACTATCCCTACTTTGGCAGTAACCGGTTACATGGCCGCTTAGGCCTTGTGAAGCCTTTACGAATTGTTTACAAGGCGTTACCAGCGTGTGAACAGGGGCATGCGCGGACCATTGTTCCACTTTGAGGAGAGAGTCCCGATGAAGTCGCTGCCCTACCAACGATTGGCCCTGGCCATCCATGTTTCCCTATTGCTCTCCTTGCCGGGCCTCGCGTTCGCGCAGGAGCCCGCCAGCAGCGAAGAGGCCACCACGCTCGACGCGGTCACCGTGACCGGCACGCGCATCAAGCAGACCAATGCGGTCACGGCGCAGCCGGTGTTCGTGCTCGATCGCGAGGCGCTCGACAAGACCGGGGTGCAGACCGTCGGCGAAGTGCTGCAGCAGCTCACCGCCAGCGGCAAGGCGCTCAACGCCAAGTTCAACTCGTCAGGCAACTTCGGCTATCCGGCCGACGGCGGTGGCATCGGCGCCGGCTCGGCGCAAGTCGACCTGCGCAACCTCGGCTCCAAGCGCGTGCTGGTGCTGGTCGACGGCATCCGCTGGGTCAACGAATCCTCGGCATCGGGCGTTAGCGGCAGCGCCGACGTCAACACCATTCCGCTGGCGATCGTCGAGCGCGTCGAAGTGCTCGAGGACGGCGCCTCGGCGATCTACGGCTCCGACGCCATCGCCGGCGTCGTCAACATCATCACGCGCAGGAAGTTCGACGGCGCCGAAGTCCACGCCTACTACGGCGAGTACGGCGACGGCGGCGGTACGACCGAAGCCAGCCTGACCCTCGGCGGCAGCGGCGAGCGCTGGTCGGCGGTGTTCGGCGCGAGCTACTACGAGCAGAAGAGGATCAGTTCCGGAAGCTGGGACCAGTCCTCGTTCCCGACGCCGGGCACCGGCGTGCGCGGCGGCAGTTCGGGCATTCCGCAGGGACGCTTCACGTTCTGCGATCCGTCGCGGCCGATCGACGGCGTCGGCGGCTGCGATGCCGATGGCAACAACTGGTACGACATCACGTTGAACGACGGCACGACCACGCCGGTCTTCGATCCGAATGACCCGAATGGCGGTACCTACCACGGCTTCAGCAGCGCGGACCGTTTCAATTTTGCGCCGTTCAACCTGTTGCTTACGCCGAGCAAGCGCAAGGCGATGTTCACCAGTCTCAGCTACGACCTGACCGAAAACACCCGCCTGCACGTCAAGGCGCTGTACAACAACCGCACCTCGACCAACCAGGCTGCGCCGGAACCGATCTTCGTCGGTCCGTTCGCCGGCACCGGCGGCATCGCCGACACGATTTCGATCTCGGCCCTGAATCCGTACAACCCGTTCGGCATCGACCTGGATGCGGCCAGCAACTTCGGCTTCATCACCAAGCGCCCGGTCGAGGTCGGCCCGCGCATCTTCGAGCAGGACGTCGACACGATCTATTTCAACATCGGTCTGGACGGCCTGTTCAACATCGGCGATCGCGGCTTCAGCTGGGATGCCAACTACGTGCACTCGGAGAACAAGGCCGAGCAGACCTTCTACAACGGCTACAACGTCGCCAAGCTCAAGCTCGCGCTCGGCGATCCGGCGGTGTGCGCGCTCGTGGCAGGCTGCGTGCCGCTCGATCTGTTTGGCGGCCAGGGCCGGCCCTTCACACAGGAGATGATCAATTACATCCGCACCACACAGATCGATTCCAGCAAGCAGACACTGGATCTGGCTTCCGCCAACGTGACCGGCGACCTGTTCGACATCGGCGACCGCTCTGCGGCTTTCGCTGCCGGCGTCGAACACCGCAAATATAAGGGCGAGTTCAACCCCGATCCGTTGCGCCAGACCGGTGAGTCGCAGGATTCCTTTGCCGCGCCGGTGTCCGCCGATTACGACGTCAACGAAATCTACTCGGAGTTCAGTTTTCCGGTGCTCGCTACGCTCGACCTGACGGCGGCCATCCGCTATTCGGATTACTCGACGTTCGGCAACGCGACCACCGGCAAGGCCGGCTTCCGCTGGCAGCCGGTCGAGGACCTGGTGATCCGCGGCACCTATTCGGAGGGTTTCCGAGCTCCCAACCTGGGTGAGCTGTTTGGTTTGACCCAGTTCGGCGCCACCCTCGTCGATCCGTGCGGCCCGACCCGCGACGCCGGGGTCCCGCCGGTGGTGGACACGGGCAACGGCGTTGCTCCGGGTTCGCTTGAGGCGGCTTGCATCGCGCAAGGCGCACCGAACGGCTTCGAGCAGGCCAACACCCAGATCACCACCTTCACCGGCGGCAATCCGAACCTGGAGCCCGAAGAATCCGACAGCTATACCGTCGGCGTCGTCTACAGCCCCAGTTGGGCAGAAGACCAGGTATGGTCCGACCGCTTCGACATCGAGCTGAACTACTACAACCACGAGATCGATGGCGCCATCCAGGCGCGCGACTTGCAAGCGTTGCTCGAAGCCTGCCTCGCCGAAGGCGGCGTCGGTACGCTCAACTGCGCAGGGTTCACGCGCAATCCGATTGGCGGCAACCTCAATCCGCCCAACAACTTCCTCGACAACCTGGGCACGATCAAGACCGATGGCCTCGACGTGAAGGTCAACTGGACCGGACCGGAGTGGAGCTGGGGCCGCCTGACCGCGTCGCTGCAATCGACGCATGTGATGGGCTACGAAGCGATCGATATCGACGGTAACAGGTCGCAGCGCGAGGTCGGCATCGAAGTGGATGACAGCGCGATTCCGGATTGGCAGAGCAACGTGCAGCTCGGCTGGACGCTGGGAGACTGGAACGTCAACTGGACTTCGCGTTACATCTCCGCGGTCGACGAGCCCTGCAGCAACGTGCCCGTCGCCCAGGCGCCTGGTTGCCAGGGCGGGGTGCAGTTCAACACGCTCGGCTCGACCACCTATCACGACCTGCAGGCTAGCTGGAAGAATGCGTTCTCGCTGGAAGGCCTGAAGCTGTCGGCCGGCGGCAACAACATCTTCGGCAAGGAACCGCCGGTGTGCCTGACCTGTTCGTTGAACGGCTACGACGCCGGCACCTATGACCTGCCGGGCGCGTTCTGGTACGTCAGCGCCGACTATCGTTTCTGATCTATCTTCAGCGGCAATGATGCGGGCGGCGATGCGAATCGCCGCCCGTTTTTTTTCGGGTGCTCAGCGCTGCAGCGCGATCTCCGGCACGTCCAGCACGATCGACAGCGCCAGGTGGTCGGACAATGCCGCCGGAAACGCGCGCAGGTCGCGGCAGGCAAGAGCCTGCGTGACCAGAATGTGGTCGATCGCCTTCTGCGGACGCCAGCTCGGGAAGGTCGGCACGACACATGCGGGCGGTTGCAGGTGCGTGCGTTTGTAGAGCGTTTCCATTTCCGGGCGGTCGGGGAGACAGTTGAAGTCGCCCATCAGCACCGCATGCGGATGGTCGTGCAGCAACTCGGCGATGAAGGCCAGCTGCGAGCGCCGCGACTGCGTGCCGAGCGACAGGTGCGCGATGGCGATGGTGAAGCCCTCGTCGCCTTCACCGAACTTCGCCATCAGTACCCCGCGCCCGGAAATGCGTCCGGGTAAAGGGTGATCGGTGACCTCGACCGGCTCGAGCTTGCTGAGCAGGCCGTTGGCGCTGGAGGCGAAGTTGCCGACGCGGCGATTGGGTTGATGGCTCCAGTAGTCGAAGCCGCCGGCCTCGGCGAGGTAATGCGTCTGGTTGGTGAGGCCCGACCGCCAGCTGCCCGGATCGCTTTCCTGCAGGCCGACGATGTCGTGGTCGCCGGCCAGTTTCGCGATCGTGTCGAGCGCGCCGCGCTTGTTGCCGGCCGGCAGCACGTGCGACCAACTACGGGTCGCGTAGTCGCTGTAACGGCGCGTGCTGGAACCGGCCTGGATATTGGCGCTGAGCAGCTTGAGCGAACGTGTCGTCATCTCTCCCGCGCGGCTCAGTGGCCGGCGGCGGTGCCGCCCTGCTGTGCGGCATCGGCCTGCGGCGTGCCGCCTTGCGCCGCGCGCTCGCGCGCGATCAGCTGGTTGGCGATGCGCAACATGTCCTCGAAGCTCTTGCCCTTGACGCGGTACTTGCCGTTGATCACCACGCTGGGTGTCGAATCGATGCCGCTGCGCATGGCGAATTGCTTGGCCTTGTTGAGCCTGGCGTCGACGCTGAAGCTGGCCATCGTGCTGACGAACTGCTGCGGGTCGGCGCCATGTTTGGCATAGAACGCCGCGATGTCCTGGTCGCTGTCCTGGCCGCGCTCGCCCTTGAGCGTCTGCTGGATGTGGATCGCGTTGTACAAGTCGTCATGGGTCTTGTCGACGAGGCCCATCGATTCCGACGTGTAGTAGGCGCGCGCATAGCGATCCCAGATGCCGCCGAACAGTGCCGGCACGTAGGTGAAGCGCACGTCGGCCGGCAGCTTGCGCTTCCACGCGCTGACCAGCGGCTGGAAGCTCGCGCAGGCGGGGCAGACGTAGCCGAAGACTTCGACCACTTCGACCTTGCCGGCTAGCGGATCGAACGGTTGCCCGCCCTGCACTTCGATGTAGTCCTCGCCGGCGACCGGGGCCGGGCCCTGCGAGGCGGCCTGTAGCG
>JACMKK010000038.1 GCA_014380115.1 Luteimonas sp.
GCCCTCGCCGACGGCAGCGGCCCGGAAGATGCGGCACAGCGTGCCCGGGACTTCCTGGCGCCCTTGCGCGCGGCGCTGGACGCCCCCGCCTGAAGCGGCCGCATATGGCCGGCTAGGCTAGACTTCCCGACCTGACGCGGCACGGCCGCCAAGAGGCCCACCCATCGCATGTCCTGGCTGAAGAAACTGATGCCTGCACGCATCCGCACCGACTCTGCGGCGGGCAGGAAGCGCAGCGTGCCCGAAGGCCTCTGGGAGAAGTGCGAGCGTTGCGGCGCGGTGCTGTATCGGCCAGAGCTCGAGGAAAACCTCGAGGTCTGCCCCAAGTGCAATTTCCACATGCCGATCCGCGCCCGCGCGCGCCTGAAGGCCCTGTTCGATCCCGGCGAGCTGCACGAACTCGGTGCCGCGCTCGGCCCCACCGACGTACTCAAGTTCAAGGACCAGAAGAAGTACGCCGACCGCATCAAGGCCGCGCAGAAGGCGACCGGCGAGCGCGATGCGCTGGTCGCCGTCGACGGCATGCTCAAGCAGCGCCCGCTGGTCGCCTGCGCGTTCGAATTCTCGTTCATGGGCGGCTCGATGGGTTCGGTGGTCGGCGAGCGCTTCGCACTGGCGGCCGAGCGCGCGATCGAGCTGGGTTGCCCGATGGTCAGCTTCTCGGCCAGCGGCGGCGCGCGTATGCAGGAGAGCCTGTTCTCGCTGCTGCAGATGGCCAAGACCTCGGCCGCGCTCGGCCGCATGCGCGCCGCCGGTTTGCCCTATATCTCGGTGATGACGCATCCGACCACCGGCGGCGTGTCCGCCTCGTTCGCGATGCTCGGCGACATCAACCTCGCCGAGCCCGAGGCGCTGATCGGCTTCGCCGGCCCGCGCGTGATCGAGCAGACCGTGCGCGAGACCTTGCCGGAAGGTTTCCAGCGTTCCGAATTCCTGCTCGAGCACGGCGCCGTCGACCAGATCTGCGATCGTCGCGAACTGCGCGACCGGATCGCGCACCTGCTCGCGTTGTTGATGAGGCAACCGCAGCCGGAAGACGACACCGTCGTCGAAGCATGACTCCCACTCACCCGGACCACCACGCATGAGTCGCAAGTACTTCGGCACCGACGGCATCCGCGGGCGCGTCGGCGAGGGCGCGATCTCGGCCGATTTCGTGCTGCGCCTGGGCAATGCCTACGGCCATGCGCTATGCGCTTCGGCGCGGCAGGCCGATGCGAAGCGTGGCGGCGAGTGGCGCAAGCCGATGGTGATCATCGGCAAGGACACGCGCATCTCCAACTACATGTTCGAGGCCGCGCTCGAGGCCGGCCTGGTCGCGGCGGGCGTCGACGTGCAGCTGATGGGGCCGATGCCGACCCCGTCGGTGTCGCACCTGACGCGCTCGTTGCGCGCCGACGGCGGCATCGTGATCTCCGCCTCGCACAACCCGCATTACGACAACGGCATCAAGTTCTTTTCCGCCGAAGGCGAGAAGCTCGACGATGCCACCGAACTGGCGATCGAGGCCGCACTGGAACATCCCTTCCGGACCGTGCCATCGGAAGAGCTGGGCAAGGCCGTGCGCACGCGCGATGCGGTCGGCCGCTACGTCGAGGCCTGCAAGAGTTCGGTATCGCGCCACTTCGACCTCGACGGCATGAGTCTGGTCGTCGACTGCGCGAACGGCGCCACCTATCAGATCGGCCCGCTCGTGTTCCGCGAACTCGGTGCGCGCGTCGATGCGATCGGCGTCGATCCCAACGGTCTCAACATCAACGACGGCGTCGGCTCGACCCATCCCGAGGGCCTGGCCGAGCGCGTGCGCACGACCGGCGCCGACCTCGGCATTGCCTTCGATGGCGACGGCGACCGGGTGTTGTTCGTCGACCACGAAGGCACGCTGCGCGACGGCGACGACCTGCTGTTCCTGCTGGCGACCGACTGGCATGCCAGCGGCCGCCTGCGCGGACCGATCGTCGGCACGTTGATGACCAACTACGGCTTCGAGCGCGCGCTGGCCGAGCGCGGCATCGGCTTCATTCGCGCCCAGGTGGGCGACCGTTATGTGCACCAGGCGCTGCTCGAACACGAAGGCACGCTCGGCGGCGAGGCATCCGGTCACCTGCTGTGCCTGGACCGCGTCAGCACCGGCGACGGCATTGTCAGCGCGCTGCAGGTGCTGGAAGTGCTGCGTCGGCGCGGCATCAGCCTGAAGGACGCGCTGCAGGGGCTGCGCAAGGTGCCGCAGCAGACCATCAACGTGAAGTACGCCAATGGCGCCAGGCCCGCAGAGGCGGCCAGCGTGCGGGCGGCGCTCGCCGAGGCGCAGCTTGCGGTCGAGGGGCGCGGTCGCGCTTTCCTGCGTCCGTCCGGCACCGAGCCGGTCGTGCGCGTGACGGTGGAAGCCGACGATGCGGCTTTGGTTCAGTCCACGCTCGAGAAACTGGCAGAAGCCGTGCGCTCGGCGGCATAACGCCTGTGCCGACGTTCCGGCGCGAGCAGGACCCAGCTTGAACGCATCCTCTCGCTTTCACGCCCGGCCATCGTCGCAATTGCAAAATGGGTCCCGGCTTGCGCCGGGATGACGAGCGAAAGTACGCGCACCACACCACTCTCCAGCAGCAGCCCGGATTCATGACTTCGCAGATCCCAACCCTCGACATTCGCCGCTTCACCCATCCTTCCAGCCCGGAAGACCGCAATGCCTTCGTCGCCGAACTCGGCGCCGCCTACCGCGAATGGGGCTTCGCCGGCATTCGCAGCCACGGCATTCCGCAGCAAGCGATCGATGCGTCGTACGACGCGGTGCGCAAACTGTTCGCGCTGCCCGAGGACGTCAAGCGCAAGTACCACGCTCCCGGCACCGGCGGCGCGCGCGGCTACACGCCGTTCGGCGTGGAGACGGCGAAGGATTCCAAGTATTCCGACCTGAAGGAGTTCTGGCACATCGGCCGCGATATTCCCGACGATTCGAAATACCGCGCGTACATGCCGCCCAATGTCTGGCCGGAGGAAGTGCCGGAGTTCCACGCGGCGGGTTACGGACTGTACGAGGCGCTCGATGCGCTCGGTTCGCAGGTGCTGGCGGCGCTGGCGCTGCACCTCGGCCTGCCGGAGGATTACTTTGCCGACAAGACCGACTCCGGCAACTCCATCCTGCGCCCGATCCATTATCCGCCGATCACTGCCGACGCGGATTCTGCTAAGCCACTCCCCAACGTGCGTGCCGGCGCGCACGAGGACATCAACCTGATCACCCTGCTGATCGGCGCGAGCGCCGCGGGCCTCGAGGTGAAATCCCGCAAGGGTGAGTGGGTGCCGTTCACCGCCGACGCCGACACGATCGTGGTCAACATCGGCGACATGCTGCAGCGCCTGACCAATCACGTGTATCCATCGACTACGCACCGCGTCGTCAATCCGCCGGGCCAGCAAGCGCGCAAGCCGCGCTACTCGACGCCGTTCTTCCTGCATCCGAACCCGGATTTCCTGATCGACGTGCTGCCGTCGACGGTCACCCCGGACAATCCCAAGCGCTATCCCGAGCCGATCACGGCGCAGGGCTATCTCGAAGAGCGGTTGCGCGAGATCAAGCTCAAGTAGTCAGCGTGGCGCCGGCGGCGAGCAATGCCTCGCGCCATGCGGCCAGCTTGAACGCGTGGTTCTGCGACGCATTGGCGGGGCTGGTCGAAGGCAGGCGTCGATAGTTCCGTTCGAATACGTCGAGCGTCGGCAGCACCAATCGCTGGAAGCTGCTTTCGGCCTTGGCGCCGTTGAACAGCACGGTGCGAATGCGGCGGTGGGCGGACAGGAATGCGCTGAAATCGTTGGCCTGCGCGCTGTGGTCGCGGATCGAGCTGTCGAGGCTGCCGGGACGTTCGCACGTTTCGAGCACGTCCCAAAGCGCGATCCCGGCCGAACTCAGGCATTGCAGCCGTTGCCGATACGGCAGCGAAGGAAGCGCGCCGACGAGTTCACCCATGATCGGCCAGAAGCGATTCTGCGCATGCGCGTAGTAGCGGCCTTGGTTCAACGATTCGACCCCCGGCATGCTGCCGAGGATCAGCACGCGCGCATTCGGCTTGGAAACGGGGGGAAACCCTTTCAGGGGCTTGGCATCTTTCATCGCATCCTTCATCGCATCTTTTATCAATCTGCGTTCCTGAAATCCTTGCTGCGGCTGCCAACCACGGCGCGCGCGATGGTATCGGGAAGGTACTTCGAGATGCCTGCGATCACGCGGTTCATGCCGCCGGTGACGCAGCGCAGGTCACCGCGTTCCACCGCATCGATGCCGAGGCGCGCGACCGTGTCCGCATCCAGCCACAGCGACTTCGGCAGTTTCGACACGCGGCCGCGCATGCCGTTGACGTCGTGGAATTCGGTATAGGTCATGCCGGGGCAGAGCGCACTCACGTGCACGCCGCGCGGCCGCGTCTCCTGCGCCAGCGATTCGGAGAAATGGATCACGAACGCCTTCGACGCGCCGTACAGCGTATGGCCGGCGCTGGCGGGCGTCAGCGCCGCCATCGAGGCGATGTTGAGAATGCGGCCGTAGCCGCCGGCTTCCATCGCCGGCAGGAACAGATGGGTCAGTTCGGCGACCGCGGTCACCATCACCTGCAGGAAATCGGCGTGAGTCTTCCAGTCGGACGACAGGTAGCGTCCCGGCACGCCATAACCGGCGTTGTTGACCAGGTGCGTGACGGACAGGCCGCGCGCGGCGATCGTTTCGAACAGCTGGCGCGGCGCTTGCGGATCGGAGAGGTCGGCGGCGACGGTGTCGACAGCCACCTGCTGCCGCAGCGAGTCGGCCAGCAGCTCGAGGCGCTCGCTACGGCGTGCGGTCAGGATCAAGGGCACGCCGCGCCTCGCGTACTCGCGCGCGATCGCGGCGCCGATGCCGCTGGAGGCGCCCGTGACGAGGGCATGGCCGCTGGACGATGGCATCCGATCACCTTTCAGGTAGTGCCGACCGGCATGTTGCGTGGTCGGCGGAATTGGCTGGAGCAGCGCATCGGCTATCCTGCGCGCTGCATTCGAAGGAGCCCGCCGATGCGTCGCAGGATCGTAGCCGGAAACTGGAAGCTGCACGGCAGCCGTGCCTTCGCCACCGAGCTGATGGATGGCGTCGCCGCAGGCCTGCCCATCGCCGGCGTCGAGGTGGTGATCCTGCCGCCGTTGCCGTACCTGGGCGACCTCATCGAGGACTTCGAAGACCATGACATCGCCTTCGGTTCGCAGGACGTCAGCGCGAACGAGAAAGGCGCGTACACCGGCGAGGTCTCGGCCTCGATGCTGGTCGATGTCGGCGCGCGCTACGGCCTGGTCGGGCATTCCGAGCGTCGCCAGTACCACGCCGAGAGCAGCGAACTGGTCGCGCGCAAGTTCCTGGCCGCCAGACATGCCGGTCTGGTGCCGATCCTGTGCATCGGCGAGACCCTGCACGAGCGCGAGGCGGGGCAGACCGAGCGGACGATCGAGGCGCAGCTGGCGCCGATTTTCGAGCTGGGCGGCGCGCAGGCGCTGGAGGGCGCGATCGTCGCCTACGAGCCGGTATGGGCGATCGGGACCGGCAGGACCGCGACGCCGGAGCAGGCGCAGGCCGTCCACGCTTTCATTCGTAGCGAGGCCAAAGCACGCGATGCTACAATCGCGGGCTCGCTGCCGATCCTGTATGGCGGCAGTTGCAAGCCCGACAACGCCGCCGCGCTGTTTGCCCAGCCGGATGTCGATGGCGGCCTGATCGGTGGCGCCTCGCTGGTGGCCGCGGATTTCCTGGCCATCGTCGCAGCAGCGCGCCCTTGACCTATCCAGCCTTAACAACCTGCAGAGTTACCCGATGCTGTCGCTTACCCTCAATGTCATATTCGTCCTGATCGCGATCGCCATGGTGGCGCTGATCCTCATGCAGCGCGGCGCCGGTGCACAGGCCGGCTCCGGTTTCGGCGCGGGCGCCTCGGCCACCGTGTTCGGCTCGCGCGGCGCCTCGAACTTCCTGTCGAAGTCGACCAAATGGCTCGCAATCGCGTTCTTCGCCATCACGCTGTTCATGGCCTGGAGTGCGACGCATAGCGCGCGTCCGGTCGCGTCTGCACAGGATCTCGGTGTGATGGCGCAGGTGCCGGCCGCCCCGGCCGGGACTGGGGCCGCCGTACCCGCAGCGCCCGCGACGCAGACGCAGTCGACCGCGCCAGCATCGAC
>JACMKK010000341.1 GCA_014380115.1 Luteimonas sp.
CGCTGTACGCGCCCGCTGCGACGCCATTCGCGCCGTTCGCGCTGCCGGCGAGCGGCGCGCCGCGCGCGAGCATCATCATTCCGGTCTACAACCAGTTCGCGCACACGCTGGCTTGCCTGCGCGCGATTGCGGCGCATCCACCGCAGGCGGCAGTCGAGATCATCGTCGTCGACGACGGCTCCAGCGACGCCACGGTCGATGCCCTGCCGCGCATCGGCGGCCTGCATTATCACCGCCGTCGCGAAAACGGCGGCTTCATCGCCGCCTGCAACGATGGCGCCGGCCTGGCGCTCGGCGAGTTCCTGATCTTCCTCAACAACGACACGGTGCCGCAGCCCGGCTGGCTCGATGCCTTGCTGCACACGCTCGACACGCATCCCGATGCCGGCCTGGTCGGCGCGCAGCTGCTGTATCCCGACGGCCGCCTGCAGGAGGCCGGCGGCGTGGTGTTCGATGATGGCAGCGGCTGGAACTACGGGCGCTTCGAAGCGCCGGCCGACCCGCGCTTCGGCTACCTGCGCGATGCCGACTACGTCAGCGGCGCGGCGATCGCGATCCCGCGCGCGTTGTTCGAGCAACTCGGCGGTTTCGACACGCGCTATGCGCCGGCCTACTACGAGGACACCGATCTCGCCTTCGCCGTGCGCGAAGCCGGCAGGCGCGTGCTGTACCAACCCGCCGCGCGCGTGGTGCACGACGAAGGCGCGACCGCCGGCACCGATGTCGGCAGCGGCACCAAGGCGTACCAGGTGCGCAATCAGGATATCTTCCGTTCGCATCGCAGCGCGGCGCTCGCGCGGCAATCGCCCGCGGGCAGCACACCCTCGCCCGCCACGCTGCATCGCGCGCAGCGGCAGGTGCTCATCATCGATGCGCTGACGCCGCACCCCGACCACGATTCCGGATCGCTGCGCCTGGTCAACCTGATGCGGCTGCTCATTGGACAGGGCGCGCATGTCGTGTTCATGCCGTCCAACCGCGAGCACGCCGGCCGCTACACGACCGCACTGCAGCAGTTGGGCGTGGAGACCTGGTACGCGCCGTTCGCGCAACGCGCGCCGGCGTGGCTACGCGAGCATGGACCACGTTTCGACATCATCATGGTTTGCCGGCATTACGTGTCGCGGGAATTCCTGCCGTTGCTGCGCGAGCACGCACCGCAGGCGCGGATCGTTTTCGACAGCATCGACCTGCACTACCTGCGCGAACAGCGTGGCGCGACGCTGTCCGGCGACGCTGCACTGGCGCGTTCGGCCGCGCGCACGCGCGCGCTGGAACTCGACGTGATCGCGCGCAGCGACGTGACGCTGGTGGTGAGCGAGGCCGAGCGCACGCTGCTGGCAAGCGACGCGCCGCAGGCGCGCATCGAGCTGCTGTCGAACCTGCACGAAGTGGCCGGCGCGGGCCTGCCGTTCGTGCAGCGCCGCGACCTGGTGTTCGTCGGCGGCTTCCGCCACCCACCGAACGTCGATGCGCTGTGCTGGTTCGTCGGTTCGGTGTTCCCCTACATCCGCGCCGCATCGCCCGGCATCCGGCTGCATTGCATCGGCAGCCACCCGACCCAGGCGATCGAGGCGCTGGCGCGCTCGGAAGGCGTCGTCGTGCACGGACACGTCCCCGACATCACGCCATACATGGACGGCTGCCGCATCGCGGTGGCGCCGCTGCGCTACGGCGCGGGCGTCAAGGGCAAGATCAACCTGAGCATGGCGCATGGGCAGCCGGTGGTCGCCACGGCGTGTGCGGTCGAAGGCATGCACCTGGAGGATGGCCGCGACGTGCTGGTCGCGGATGAAGCCGAGGCCTTTGCCGAAGCCGTGTTGCGCCTGTATCGCGACGAGACCTTGTGGATGACGCTGAGCATCAACGGCCTGGACAACGTGCAACGCCATTTTTCGCCGGAGGCGGCGCGCGAGACGGTGCGACGGGTGTTTTTCGAAGCGTAGGGCGGGCCCTGGCCCGCCTTTTCCGCCTGGCCCGCCATTGCGACTGTTGCGTAGGAGAAAAAAGCGGCGGGCCTGGGCCCGCCCTACGGCCTGCCTGCCGATGCTGCGCGCACGCGTTCGGCGAATGCTTCCAGGCCCGGCGTCGCGGGGTCGAGCCTGCGCGCGGCGTCGAGCGCCGACGCTGCGGAAGCGACTTCACCCGCACCCAAACGCTCGTCGCCGACGGCCAGCCAGCGCTGCGCGAGTCGTCGTCTTGCCTGCGTCAGCTCGTTCGAATCGCCTTCCAGCACGCGACGCGCATCGAGACAGGCGCGCGCGCGGGCGAGGTTGTTGCCGCGCAGCTCACGTTCGAAGCAGGCCTTGGCCGCAGGCAACAGCCGCGCCGAAGCGCTGCGCACGGCCGGTGAATCGGGCGCGATCGAACTGGCCGCGCGCAGCTTGTCGTAGGCACTGTCGCCAGGTGGCGTCAGCAGATCGCCGCGCGCTTCGGCCGCGGCGGCTTCGGCGAGCAACTGCGCGATGCGCGCCTGGCGCTGGTTCGCCGGGATGCCCCCCGTTCTCAGCCGGGCCTGCGTTTGCCGCGCGCGCTGCAGGTGGCGTTCGGCATCGCGCACCGCTGCCGCGCCGGGTGCGTATTCGCGGGCCTGGCCCAGCAAGGCTTCGGCGTCGTCGAACCTGAAATCCTCCGCTGCACGTTCCGCGCGCGCGGCGTGCGCCAGCCCGATCCGCTGCAGTCCTTGCGACGCTTCGTCGGCGAGATCTTCACCGACCTCGACGCTGCCGCTGGCCTCGACGACCTCGCGATAGGCCTGCGCGGCGCGATCCAGGTTGCCTGCACGCAGGTCGGCGTCGGCGCGCTGCCGGACCTGTTCGATCGCGCGCGCGAGCCTCGCCTGCGCTTCGGGAAGGTCGGCATGGCCAGCGTCATAACCGCGCGCGGAGACGATCGATGCGGCAGCGATCGCGAGTTCGCCACGATCGATCGATTTGCGCGCGCGCTGGAGCAGTTCGGCGATCGCATCCTCGCGTCCTTCCAGCGCGCGCTCGAGGCCCGGCTGCAGTTCCAAGACCCGTCGATACAGCGGCAAGGCGGCGTCCTTGCTCCCGTCCAGATGCCCTTCGGCCAACGCCACGCGCGCTTTCGCGAGCATCCCGTCGAGGCCGGCATGCCCCGCTTCGCGGCGGCGCAGTTCCGCCGCTACCGCGTCGGCTTCGGCGCGCGGCACCGATAGCTC
>JACMKK010000039.1 GCA_014380115.1 Luteimonas sp.
CCCGGCCCGCACATGTGGTTGGTCGAACGCCAGCGATCCGGCGGCGTGCAGCGCGCCAGCCATTGCGCGTCGTCGGACCACTGGTTGGGATCGACGAAGCCGTCGACGCGCCACCACGCCGCGTTGGCGTCGTGGTCGTTGTCCTGGGCGAGGTCGAGCTTGCGCTTGAGCAGTCCGGCACGGCCGGAGGCATCCACCAGCCAGCGCGCCTCGATGCGCCGTGCCTCGCCGGCTTGTTCAAACGAGACGACATGCGACCGCTCGCCATTGAGCTCGATGCCGCGCACGACCGCGCCATCCTCGAATGCCACGCCCAGCGCGCGCGCCTGTTCACCGAGGAAGTTCTCGAAACGGCCGCGATCAAGCTGCCAGGACGGCGTCGGCAGCAGTTCGCTGACGCCGAGTTCGGTGCAGCGATCGATGTCGTTGCGGCCTTCGGAAAAGAAGAAGCGGAAGCCGAATTTGCGGATCTGTTCGCTCTCGAGGTGATCGTGAAAGCCGAGCACCTCGGCGAAGTAATGCGCGCCGATCTCGACGGTCGACTCGCCGACCTTGAAGGCCGCCTCGCGCACCGGATGCGCACGGCGTTCGAGCACGGTGACGTGCGTGGAAGCGTCCTGCCGCTTCAGCTGAATGGCCAGGCTGAGCCCGGCCAGCCCGCCGCCAAGTACGACGACATCGGTGGCGGCGATCATGTTCATCCTGTCTGCTGTGCGCGCACGTGTTCGAACACCGTGCCGAACTCGCCGGTCGGATCATCGATCACCGGCGGGTTGGCGCGGATGCTGCGGTACATCGCCGGCAAGCCGCCACGCTTGAGGCATTGCCAGACGATGTGGCTGGTGATGCGCGAGAAATCGCGCACCGGCTTGAAGTGGCTGGCGCGGAACTGCTCGTGCGAATGCACGGTCTTGTAGCGCGATTCGATCGGCACCGACACGCAGCGCGTGCCGAGCTGCTGCGCGGCCGAGATCAGGATCTGCGCCTCGAACACGAAGTCTTCGCCGGGGACGTCTTCCATTCCGGCGACCGCGGCCGGGTAGTAACGCTGGCCGCTCTGGCTGTCGGCGATGCGGTAGCCCGTGCCCCAGGCGATGCCCCAGTCGCCGAAGTTGTTGGCGAGGCGGCGATACAGCGGCTGCTGCGCGCGCTTGCGCAGGCGTGCACCGATGATCACGCATTGCGGATGGCGGTTGGCGGCATCGAGCAGGCGCGGGATGTCCTCGGCCGAATGCTGGCCGTCGCCGTCCATCGTCACCACGCCCTTGAGGCCGCGCCGCAATGCCTCGCGGAAACCATCGCGCAGCGACGCGCCTTTGCCCATGCGCCGGGTATGCCGCAGCACCGTGACCGGCAGGTCGGCGACGCGCGTGCAGGTGTCGTCGTCGGAGCCGTCGTCGATCAGGATCACGTGATCGCACTGCGCCAGCGCGGCCTGGACCACGTCGCGAATGCGCAGCGCCTCGTTGAGCGCCGGGATCACGACGGCGACCTGGCTTCGGTCCAGCAGGGTATTGCGTTCAGACATGCGCGATCTCCACCCGTAGCATCCTGCCAGACCCCGCCGTCAACAGGGCGACATCGTCCCCGCTGGCCAGCGCGTCGAACAGGGACAACATCGGCGCCATGGCATTGTCCGCGCATAACGCGCCCAACGCGCCCAGCGGCGCCCGTGTGCCGTCATCGACCAGCGTCGCGCGCAGGCGCGCACCGATGATCACGGATTGCGGATGGCGGTTGGCGGCAGCGAGCAGGCGCGGAATGTCCTCGGCCGAATGCTGGCCATCGCC
>JACMKK010000342.1 GCA_014380115.1 Luteimonas sp.
CCTGCACCGTGCACGTGCGCTTCATCATGTCCAGGCCGAGGCCGCCGACCTTGGGCATGTAGTCGCGCATGATCTGGTAGCGGCCTTTCGGCATCCAGGGCATGTCGTCGCGCGACCATTTCGGCTGGAAGCCCATGCCGAAGAAGCCGAGGCCGAGTTCGTCGGCAACGGCCTTGACCTCGCGCAGGTGCCCGTCGACTTCGCTGCAGGTCTGGTGGATGGTCTCGAGCGGCGCTCCCGAGAGTTCGAACTGGCCGGCGGGTTCCAGAGTGACGGAGGCGTTGTCGCGCGTGAGCGCGATGGTGCGGCCGTGCTCGTCGACCGGTTGCCAGCCGAAACGCGTCAGGCCGCGCAACAGCGCTTCGATGCCCCGCTCGCCCTCGAACGTCGGCGGACGCAGGTCATCGAGACGGAAACCGAACTTCTCGTGCTCGGTGCCGATGCGCCATGCCGCCTTCGGCTTGCCGCCGGAAGCGATGTAGTCGATCAGGTCGCCACGGCTGGTGATCGGAGTGTCACTGGCTTGACTGGGACTGGACATTCGGATCGCTCGACGGGAGAAGGGCGATTTGGCGGCTGCCCTGCCATCGCAATTCCGCACTATAGCCGCACTCCGGCGTGGCCGCCGTTGCTGGATCGCGCTGATTGTGTTCTGGTGGCGAGGCCATTTGCCGATCGCGAATCTCGGTCGAACGCCAGGGAAGGTCCGATGATTTCGATCTACGATGCCGCCAACTCAACCGACGCCCACTTGGTGAGGAACCTGCTCGAACAGGCGGGAATCGCCTCTTATATCCGCGGCGAATACTTGCAAGGCGGGCTCGGCGAAATCCCCGTAACAGGACTGATCAGCGTCTGCGTCGACGAAGCCGACGCGCATCTTGCGGGAGAGGTCTTGGCCGAATGGCGCGCAGGCGTGATGGAGATCCCCGAGGACGAGGAAGTCAAGCCTGCAACCCCACGATTGCAATCACCAACACCGTCAGCATTTCGCGTCTCGCTCATTTTCGTATTGGGCGCACTGGTCGGTGCGGCCGGTATTTGGCTGCTGATCAAGGGGCCATCCACGGAGCACGGGATCGATTACAACCAGGACGGGATCGTTGAGGAACGCGCGATCTACTCTGGCGATAAACTGCAACGCGTCGATACCGATCGCAATCGTGATCGCAAGCCCGACGTGATCAGCCACTACGATCACCATGGCTTCATCTCGCGCAGCGAGAGCGACGACGACTTCGATGGCCGGATGGAAACTACCTACCGCTATCTGCACGGCCAGTGGGCCGAGATGAACGTCGACGATGACGCCGACGGCAATCCCGAGTACACCGCCGAGGCGATAGCCGGCGTGATCTATCGGGAGGAATGGCGGGATCCGCCGGGCAATGTCATCAAGAAAGTGATTCACGAGGACGGATGGCCTTCCAGCAGTGAACTGGACACCGACGGCGATGGCAAGCTGGATGAGCTTCGTTATTACGACAGGCGCGCTGAAATCGTGCGCAGCGAGCGAATCGAGTCAGAACGCTAACCAGCGCCCGATGATTTCACGCGCCTCGTCGACACCCTGCTTCGACTCGCCCGAGAACGTCTGCACGCTGACCGTATCGCCGAACACCGAAGACAATTCCTTGCGCACCGCCAGCAGCGCGTTGCCCTGCGCGCCGCGGCTGAGCTTGTCGGCTTTGGTCAGCAGTGCATGTGCCGGCAGGCCGCGCCCGACCGCGTAACCAAGCATCTGCCGGTCGTACTCCTTGAGCGGGTGGCGGATGTCCATCACCACCACCAGGCCTCTCAATGCCATGCGGCTGCCGAAATAGCCGTCGAGGAACGCCTGCCAATGGGCCTGCAGGTCCTGCGGCACCTTGGCGTAGCCGTAGCCGGGCAGGTCGACGAGATAACGGGCGGTCGTGGTGTCCTTGGCCGGCGTGACGTCGAAGAACACCAGTTGTTGGGTGCGGCCCGGGGTCTTGGAGACCCGGGCCAACGCGTTCTGTTGGCAGATGGCATTCAGGGCGCTCGACTTGCCGGCGTTGGAGCGGCCGGCGAAGGCGACTTCGAGGCCGTCGTCCGGCGGCAGCTGCCGCGGGGTGTGGGCGGCGAGCAGGTAACGGGCTTGTGCGAGCGGATTGGCCATGCGGACTAGGATCGCATGGCGCTGGGCCCCTCCTCCCCAATGGAGGGGGAAGGAAGGCCGCTTGCGAGGCACTGCCTCGCGACCTGACGACGCCCCGACGGCTGTGCTGTCAGGGCCGGACCTGTGGAGGGATGTCGGCCTTTCACCGAGATCCGGGGCGCTCGCGACACCCCTCCCCGGCCCTCCCCGGCCCTCGCAGGGGAGGGAGTGAAGCGGCTCGCGGTTTGACCGTCCTGCGGCCCGCAACGATAATTCGTGACCTTGCGCGGACGCCGTCCGCAGCGCCACGCTGGCCCGGCCGCGTGTTCCTCGATCCACGGAGTTCCGCATGCGCCACGCCCGCGTCTATGGTCTCGCCAGTCTCGCCATCGTGGCGGTGGCGGCGGTCGCTTTCGCCCAGACCACGGTGACGCCGCTGCCGGAGACCGCGCCGGTCCAGGCCATGCCGCTCGACGCCTCGGCCGTCGCCGAGCTGGCCAAGGCCAAGTGGGGCGATGCCAAGGCCGGCGCGACCAAGGCCGCCGCCTGCGCCGCCTGCCACGGTCTGGATGGCAATTCCACCATCGATCCCAAGCTCTACCCGCGCATTGCAGGCAGCAGCGAGCGCTACATCTCGCGGCAATTGGCGCTGTTCAAGAGCGGCGAACGCACGACCGGCAACGCCGCAATGATGCAGCCGTATGCCGCAGTGCTCAGTGCGCAGGACATGCGCGATCTCGGCGCCTATTACGCCACGCAGAAGACCGGTGCCGGCATCGCCGACGACAGTGCCATCGCCAGCGGTCCGAATGCCGGCATGAAGTTCTATGAGGTCGGCGAAAAGCTTTTCCGCAGCGGCGACACCGCGCGCGGCATTCCGGCCTGCATGGCGTGCCACGGTCCGACCGGCACCGGCAATCCCGGCGCTGCCTTTCCGCGCCTGACCGGCCAGCACGCGGGTTACATCCAGGCGCGCCTCG
>JACMKK010000040.1 GCA_014380115.1 Luteimonas sp.
GCGCGGCATGGCGGCCGACGCGCCGCTGCGTCTCGAAGGCGGTTCGCGCGACACGCTGCAGAACCTGCGCAACGCGCGCGAGTTGCTGCACACGTCGACGGCCGGCGAACCGTTCGGCCGCGTCACCCTGCTCAGCAACCGCTACCACCTCGCGCGCTGCGCGCTGTTCGCAGGCCAACTCGGCCTCGACTGGGAACTGTGCGCGGCCGAAGCGCGGCTGCCGATGCACGTCCGCACCGTGTGGCGGATCGCCGGCGAAGCCGTATATGTCTGCTGGTCCGACATCGGCACGCGCTGGGCGCGCCTGATCGGCCATCGCCGGATGCTCGCCCGGGTGACGTAGCCGTCGTAGCCGAACGGTTGCATTGCGGTCACGCCGGTGCAATGACGCCTGCCCACAGTGCCAGCACTTTCATCCCCCGGGGAGTGCTGCCATGCGTCATACGTCCACGTTATTGGGTTGTGCCGTCCTTACGGCCCTGATTGCGGCGCCAGGCCTCGCCGCCGGCCCCGAACATATCCGCGGCAAGCAATCCACCACGCGCGTGCGCGCCATCACGCAGGTGCCGAAGGAAAGCGCGCAGCAGTGGTATCGCGACGGCGATCGCGTAGCCCGCCAAGGCGCCGAGCTGCGTCCCAGCGCCAACAAAGCCAAGAATGTGATCCTGTTCGTCGGCGACGGCATGGGTCTGTCAACGGTCGCCGCGGCGCGCATCCTCGAGGGCCAGCGCAAAGGCCATAGCGGCGAGGAGAACGCGCTGAGCTTCGAGCGCTTCCCGTACCTCAGCCTGTCGAAGACCTATTCGGTCGACGGCCAGACGCCGGACTCGGCGCCGACCATGACCGCGATGGTGACCGGCATCAAGACCAAGCAGGGCGTGCTCGGCGTCAGCCAGAACGTGACCTACAACGACTGCGCCTCGGCCAACGGCAAGAGCGTCGTCACGCTGCTGGAAGTGGCCGAGGCGCTGGGCCTGGCCACCGGCATCGTCAGCACCGCGCGCATCACCCACGCGACACCGGCAGCGACGTTCGCGCACACGCCGAACCGCGACTGGGAGAGCGATGCCGAACTCACCGCCGAAGCCCGCGCCGGCGGCTGCAAGGACATCGCCCGCCAGCTGGTCGAATTCCCTTACGGCAACGGCCTGGAAGTCGCGCTCGGCGGCGGCCGCAGCTACTTCCTGCCCAACACCGTGGCCGATCCCGAAGACGCCGGCAGCAACGGCCGCCGCCTCGACGGCCGCAACCTCGCCAGCGAATGGGCGAGCGGCCGGCCGGGCGCATCGTATGTCTGGAACAAGGCGCAGTTCAACGCGATCAACCCGGCGACGACCGGCCCCGTGCTCGGCCTGTTCGAGCGCTCGCACATGGAATACGAACACGACCGACCGCTCGACACCGCCAAGGAGCCGAGCCTGGCCGACATGACAGCGAAGGCGATCGATATCCTGAAGGCGCGCGCGGGCAACAAGGGCTATTTCCTGATGGTCGAAGGCGGCCGCGTCGACCACGCCCACCATGCCGGCAACGCCAACCGCGCGCTGTCCGATGCGATCGCGCTATCGGATGCCGTGCGCGTCGCCAACCGCAGGAGTTCGGCCGAGGACACGCTGATCATCGTCACCGCCGACCACAGCCACACCTTCACGGTGGCCGGCTATCCCGATCGCGGTAACGACATCCTCGGCAAGGTGGTGACCGACGGAACACTGTCGCTCGACAGCAACGGCAAGCCGTACACGACGCTCGGCTACATCAACGGCCCGGGCTATCGCGGCCCCGTCGCGCGGCCCGACCTGACCGCGGTCGACACCGCCAATCCGGACTTCCTGCAGGAAGCGGCCGTGCCGCTGGGATCGGAAACGCACGCGGCCGAGGACGTGGCCATCTACGCCCGCGGCCCCGGCGCGCACGCCTTCCAGGGCGTGGTCGAGCAGAACGTGATCTTCCACGTGATGGCGCAATCGCAGAAGGACACCTCGTCGTTCTTCTGCCAGCTGTTCGGAGGCTGCGGCAAGAATCCGAAGAAGGGCATCGTGCCGCCGCTGCGCGAGGCCGACCTGCGCGCGGGCATGGCGCAGCGCACGACCAACCGCTGATGGCACGTTGCTGCGTGTGGTTGCTGCTGTTGATCGCCGGCCAGGGATGGGCCGGCGATGCATGGGTGGGTGAATACCGCATCCGCGATGCACGCGGCGAACGCGCGCTGGTGCTGATCCGCGACGACACCCGCATCGAATACCGCGTGCCGGGCGAACCGGTGCGCAGCTGGCGCAAGACGCCCGATGGCATCGAATTGCGCGAACTGCATCCCGATGCCCATCGCATGATCGTGTA
>JACMKK010000343.1 GCA_014380115.1 Luteimonas sp.
AGGGCAGGGCGCCAGCAACAGCGGCGTGTTCCTGATGGAGCACTACGAGCTGCAGGTGCTGGACTCGTATCGCAACACCACCTACGTCAACGGCCAGGCGGCCTCGGTGTACAAGCAATACGCGCCGCTGGTCAACGCCAGTCGGCCGCCGGGCCAGTGGCAAAGCTACGAGGTGCTGTTCCTGGCGCCGCGCTTCGCGGCCGATGGCCGCGTGCTGGCACCGGCGCGCATGACCGTCTTTCATAACGGCGTGCTGGTGCAGCACGACGTGGCCTTGCGCGGACCGACCGTCTACCAGGGCCAGCCCAACTACGAGGCGCATGCCGCGCGCCTGCCGTTGCGGCTGCAGGATCACGGTGACCCGGTGGCCTTTCGCAACATCTGGATCCGCGCCATCGCGCGGCCGATGCCGCAATGAGCGCGATGCCCACGTTGACGGGGGCGCCGTGCCGATCCGTACCGGTCATGCGCCGGTCTGACTGGAGGACGCATCGCATGCGCCATGGTTTGCTCGGAGTCTGCCTGCTGGCACTGGTCAGTTGCGCGAGCGCGCACGCGGCAGGACAGACGCGTAACGACTGGCAACTGCTGTTCGACGGCAAGACGCTGGCCGGCTGGCGCGCCAGCGAAGCGCCGGGCTCGTTCCGCGTGCACGACGGCGCAATCGTGGTGCGCGGTCCGCGTTCGCATCTGTACTACCTCGGCTCGGTGGAGCGTCACGATTTCCGCAACTTCGAATTGCAGCTCGAGGTCATGACGCGGCCCGGTGCCAATTCCGGCGTCTACTTCCATACTGCCTGGCAGGACGAGGGTTGGCCGGCTCGAGGATACGAAGTGCAGGTCAACAACAGCCAGAGCGATCCCAAGCGCACCGGCGGTCTGTATGCGGTCAAGGACAACTATCAGGCGCCGGCCAAGGATGGGGTCTGGTTTACCCTCCGCATCCGCGTCGAGGGTCGACGCATCCGCACCTTCGTCGACGACAAGCCGATCATCGACTACACACAGCCGACGCAACCGCAGCGACCGGCCGACATGCGCGGCCGGGTGCTGTCCTCGGGCACCTTCGCGCTGCAGGCACACGATCCGGACAGCGAAGTGCACTACCGCAACATCAAGGTGCGACCGCTGCCATAAAGCCATTCGTCCCCATCCGCGGAGAAACGGTATGAACCCGCAGCGCCTGTTCGTCGCCAGTTGCATCGCCCTGTTGGCCACTGCGATGTCCTTCGCCATCCGCGGCGACATCATGGGCGAGCTGGAACTCGCGTTCGGGCTCGACAAGGTCCAGTTGGGCTGGATCAGCGGCGCCGCGTTCTGGGGCTTCGGCCTGTCGATCCTCTTCGGCGGTACGCTGTGCGATCTACTCGGTATGGGCCGGCTGCTGAAACTGGCGGCAGTGGGGCACATCGCCGGCGTGCTGCTCACCGTGTTCGCCACCGACTTCGCCATGCTGTTCGCGGCCACGGTGCTCATCGGCGTCGCCAACGGCTTCGTCGAGGCCGGCATCAATCCACTCATCGCCACGCTGTATCGAAACGACAAGACCGCGCGACTGGTCAAGCTGCACGCCTGGTTCCCGGGCGGCATCGTGGTGGGCGGCGTGCTCGCCTTTGCCTTCACCCAGCTCGGCCTGAACTGGCAGTCCAAGATGCTGCTGATGCTGCTGCCGTCGGCGATCTACGCGACGATGTTCTTCGCCCAGCGTTTTCCGGACACCGAACGCAAGGCGGCGGGCGTTTCCACCGCTGCGATGTACGGTGAACTCAAGCGCCCGCTGTTCCTGGTGGTGTTCGCCTGCATGTGGTTGACCGCGGCCACCGAGCTCGGCCCGGGGCAATGGGTCAGCAACATCTTCAACGAGGTCATGCACAGCACGCTGCAGGCCGGCGTGCTGCTGCTGGTGTGGATCAACGGCATCATGTACGCGCTGCGACAGTTCGGCGGAGGCCTGGCGCATCGGCTCTCGCCGGTGACGCTGATCGCCGTGACGGCGCCGATCGCGGCGCTCGGGCTGTGGCTGTTCGGGCGTGCCGATACGCCGGTGCTGGCGTTCGCCGCCGCGGCATTGCTCGCGGTGGGCACCGCGTTCTGGTGGCCGACGATGCTGGGGATCACCTCCGAGCGGTTCCCGCGGGCCGGCGCGCTGGGGCTGGCGATCATCGGCGGCACGGGCAGCTTTGCCACCGCCATTGCCGGCCCGGTGATGGGGCGG
>JACMKK010000344.1 GCA_014380115.1 Luteimonas sp.
CCATCGCCGCTGCCGACAGACTTCTGCAAGTCGCGCGCATCGGCCATCACCGCCACGGTCGCCACGACATGCAGCGCATACCCTGCGCCGAGGAACCCATCCAGCGCATCCTGCTTCGACTCGAACGTGCGCAGCAGCACCGCCTGCGGCAACTGCCACCACACCGCGGTCGTATGCAGTTCCTGGTCCGGCAGGTTGACCGGCCCGTAGCCGATGCTCTCGTGCGTGTAGTAGCGGATCTTCTTGTAGCCGGCCACGCGCCGCACCACGTGCACCTCGCCATGGTGGCTGTCGCCGAGGCCAGCCTCATCGCCGTCGAAGCGCTCGAGCACCTTCAGCCTGGTGTAGTCGATCGAGTCGGTGTAGTAATCGACATGCGTGCGCGTGACATAGGCCTTGCGGCCTTCCCAATCGAGCCGCTCGACCTGGTACGGCGTCGACTGCACCATGTGGATCGCGCCCTCGTACAGCGTCAGCGCGGCGGCGGAGTAGTCGACCTCGCACAGGATCACCTGCCGGCCGTCGGTCTTGTCGACTACGACGAAGTTGCCGTCCGCGACCGAGCGCAGGCTCACCGCCTGCGCCGGATAGCTGTCGGCGATCCATTCCCAACGCTCGCCTTCGCGATGCACGACTTCGGTTTCCGCCAGGGCTTCGAGATAGACCGACGGATCGATCGGCCCGAACGCTTCACCCACGACGAACGGCAACTCGAACGACGCGCAGCGGATGTGGTCGAACAGGATCAGCGGCTGGTCCGGTGCGATGCGCGCGTGTTCCGGCGTCGCATCGGCGAAGAAATCCGGATGCCGCACCACGTACTGGTCGAGCGGTTGCGAACTGGCGACCAGCACGCCCAGCGAAGGTTTCTGCCGGCGTCCGGCGCGGCCGAAGCGCTGCCAGGTCGCGGCGACCGTGCCGGGATAGCCGTTGAGCACGACCACGTCGAGGCTGCCGATGTCGACGCCGAGTTCCAGCGCCGAGGTCGCGATGATCCCGTCGATGCGTCCGTCGCGCATCGCGCGCTCGGCATCGCGGCGTTCGGTCGGCAAGTAGCCGCCGCGATAGGCGCGGATGCGTGGCGGGTTGCGGGGGTCGTGGTCGAAGACATCCTTCAGATACTTGGTCAGCACCTCGACCATCAGCCGCGTCTGCGCGAAGACCAATGTCTTCAGTCCGGACTTGATCGCGATGCGCGCGATGCGGTTGCTCTGCGAGCGCGCCGACGCGCGCAGGCCGAGGTCGGGATTGGTCACCGGCGGATTCCACAACAGCACGGACTTCTCGCCGGACGGCGCGCCCGACTCGGTGATCGCCGTCACCGGCGCCTCGATCAGCGCCTCCGCATGCTGCTGCGGATTGCCGATCGTGGCCGAGCACAGGATGAACTGCGGATTCGCGCCGTAGAACGCGCACACGCGCTTGAGCCGGCGGATCACGTTCGCCACGTGCGAGCCGAACACGCCGCGATACGTGTGCACCTCGTCGATCACCACAAAGTGCAGGTTCTCGAAGAACTGCGCCCACTTGGTGTGATGCGGCAGGATGCCCTGGTGCAGCATGTCCGGATTGCTGACCACCACGTCGCCGTGCAGGCGGATCGCCTGCCGCGCATCGCCCGGCGTGTCGCCGTCGAAGGTGAAGGCGCGCACGCCCAGGTTGCCGGCCTTGTTGAGCTCGAGCAGCTCCGCCACCTGGTCCTGCGCCAGCGCCTTCGTCGGGAACAGGTACAGCG
>JACMKK010000041.1 GCA_014380115.1 Luteimonas sp.
CGTCGTGACGATTGGGTCGACAACGAGTTTCCCGGCCCGAATGACGGTTTCGAAGGCTACGACGAGTCCGCCGCGCGCGTGCAGTTCCTGTACGAGGGCGATGCGTTCGAAGGCCTGTTCAACCTGCACAAGCGTCACATGAACGGTACGGCGCGCGTGTTCCGCGCCGGCATCGTTGAAAAGGGCAGCAACAGCTTCGCGCCCGGTTTCGACAAGGACAAGGCTTCGCTCGACGGCGTCAACTTCTCGGATCTCGAAACCTGGGGCGGCAGCGCGCGTCTGCGCTGGGAATTCGGCAGCGTAAGCCTGTATTCGATCACCGGTTACGAAACGGCAGAATCACTCAATCGCGGCGATATCGATGGTGGCGCGAATTACACGTTCTTCGCTACCACTCCGGACGAACTCGGCGAGGGGCTGTTCGCCGCCGAGTCCGCCGATGGCCTGCCCGACCATCGCCAGATCACCCAGGAATTCCGCCTCGAGTCCAACGAATGGGGCCGCTTCGACTGGCAGGCGGGAATGTTCTATTTCGACGAAGACATTTCCATCGACAGTTTCAACTTCGACTCGCTGACGCCCGGCAACCCGCAGACCGGCTTGGCCGTGCAGGAGCAGCGAAACAAGGCATGGGCCGTGTTCGCGTCCGGCGACTTCGACGTCACCGACCAGTTCAAGCTGCGCGGTGGCTTGCGCTACACCAAGGACAAGAAGGACTTCTCCGCCAGCGTGATCCAGGCCGTGCCGTTCGGTACGCCGGTCAGTGGTCCGTTCCTGGTCAACACCGACGTCGACGACATCAGCTGGGACGTCAGCGGCCTGTATGCGCTCAACGACAACGTCAATCTCTATGCGCGCGTCGCCAAGGGCTTCCGCGCGCCCTCCATCCAGGGGCGCCTGGCGTTCGGCGGGGTGTCGACTGCGGATTCTGAAGAAGTCATTTCCTACGAGGCCGGCATCAAGGCCGACCTCTGGGACAAGCGTGCAAGGCTGGGATTCAACGTGTTCCGTTACGACGTCGACAACCAGCAGATCATCGCGGTCGGCGGCGGCGCTAACACGGCGACCTTGCTCAACGCCGACAAGACGGTGGGGCAAGGCTTCGAGCTCGATCTGGAGGCTTACCTGACTGACCAGTTGCTGGTCACTCTGGGCAGCAGCTACAACGATACCGAGATCGACGATGCCAACCTACGGGTGCCGGTTTGCGGCGCGACGTTCTTCGCAGCGCCGCTCTGCACGCCGACTGACCCGACCACGGTGACCGCAAACGGAACCACCGTCGCAAGCATCGATGGTAATCCGCTGCCGCAGGCGCCCAAGTGGGTGCATAACCTGACCGCGCGCTATGGCATTCCGGTGGGCGACAACGGCGAATTCTTCATCTACACCGACTGGGCATACCGCAGCGAGGTGAACTTCTTCCTTTACGAGGCAACGGAGTTCCGCGGCAAGGCTTCCCTGGAAGGCGGCCTGCGCGTCGGTTACAACTGGGATGTCGGCAAGTACGAAGTCGCCGTGTTCGGCCGCAACATCACCGACCAGACTCGCATCGTCGGCGGCATCGACTTCAACAACCTGACCGGCTTCATCAACGAGCCGCGCACGTATGGGTTGGAGTTCACGGCGCGGTTCTGATCCGTCTCCGGCGCAGGTCTTTCGCGTGCAATAGTTCGCGCGGCCTTAGGAGCATTCCCTCCCCCGCTTGCGGGGGAGGGTTAGGGTGGGGGCACCGGAGCCGATCGCATTGCCTTGATGTGACGCATCGAGTGCGACACTGCCGAGCAGTCGCGTTCGACGCATTCGTGTCGGGCGACGATCGCGGATCCACTCACCCCCATCCCAACCTTCCCCCGCTGCGCGGGGGAAGGGGCAACAAGCCCGGAATCCATCGATGACCGACACCAAACCCCGCTGGTTCGTTGCCGGAGACCTCAACGGCTTCTTCGGCCTCGTGGTCGACAACCTGTCGATCCTCGGCTTCATCGCCGCCGCCCTGATCGGCATCTTCGGATTCCCGGCCGAGGTGGTGTTCACGCGCATGTTCCCCGGCACCGCGTTCGGCGTGCTGGTCGGCAACGTCATCTACACCGTGATGGCGCGGCGCCTTGCCGCGAAGACCGGCCGCGATGACGTCACCGCGATGCCGCTCGGCCTCGACGCGCCGACCAGCATCGGCATGGCGCTGCTGGTGCTCGGTCCGGCCTTCGTCGCGTTCAAGCAGCAGGGCCTCGATGCGAACGCCGCCGCGATCGCGACCTGGCAACTCGGCATGGCCTCGCTCATCGTCATGGGCACGTTGAAGTTCGTGCTGTCGTTCGCCGGCGACGCCATCACGCGGCTCATTCCGCGTGCCGGATTGCTCGGATCGATCGCCGGCATCGCGCTGGTGTTGATGGGATTCCTGCCGCTGGTCGAGGCGCTGCGTTCGCCGCTGGTCGGCTTCGCCACGCTCGGGCTGCTGCTGTATGTGCTGGTGGCGAAGGGTCCACTGCCGGTGAAGCTGCCGGGCGTGTTCGTCGCGTTCGTGTTCGGCACGATCCTGTATTACGGGCTCGGCGCGCTCGGCATGGGCGCACCGGGTTTTGCCTGGCCGCAGCCGGTGCCGCTGCAATTCGTGCTGCCCTGGCCATCGCTGGGCTTCATCGCAGGTCTGGCGGCGACCGTGCCTTACCTGCCGCTGCTGTTGCCGTTCGGCCTGTTGATGGTGGTCGGCGGCATCAACGTCAGCGAGA
>JACMKK010000345.1 GCA_014380115.1 Luteimonas sp.
GACGCGGACCTTCGTACCGGAGTTGCGCGCGATCAGCACCGGCTCGTCGCCGCCGCGCTCGGGATCGGTGTCGCGGTCGACCCAGAGCGGCGTCGCCTCGTCCTGGCGACCGTAGCCGCGGCTGGCGACGCCGGGTGTCCAGCCCGACGCGCGCAGGCGTTCGACCAGCGCCAGCGTCAACGGCGTCTTGCCGCTGCCGCCGGCAATCAGGTTGCCGACCACGATGACCGGCCGTGCCACGCGTATCCGCCGCAGCAGGCCCTTGCGATACAGCGCCGCACGCAGCCCGATTACGCCGCCATACAGGCCGGCCAGCGCGCGCGCGTGCAGCGGTGGCGCGCGATCGTCGCCGAACCAGTACGGCGGTGGCTTCGCTCCGCCCTGGCTCACGAGTCCGATGACTCGCGGAACTGCATGCGATGCAGATGCGCGTACAGGCCGTCGCGCTGCAGCAGTTCGGCATGCGTGCCCTGCTCGACGAGTCGGCCCTGGTCGAGCACCAGCACCTGGTCGGCGTGCTCGATGGTCGCCAGGCGGTGCGCGATCACCAGCGTGGTGCGGTCGGGCATGAGGTGATCGAGCGCGTCCTGGACGAGTCGCTCGGACTCCGCGTCCAGCGCCGCGGTCGCCTCGTCGAGGATGAGGATCGGCGCGTCCTTGAGCATCGCGCGCGCGATCGCCAAGCGTTGCCGCTGGCCGCCCGACAACCGGCCGCCCTTGCTGCCGATACCGCTTTGCAGGCCTTCGGGCAGCTGCTCCACGAATTCCAGCGCGTTGGCGCCGCGGATCGCGCGGTCGAGATCCTGCGGGACCGCCTGCTCCAGTTCGCCGTACGCGACGTTGGCCGCGACCGTGCCGTCGAACAGCATCACCTGCTGCCCGACCAGCGCGATCTGGCGGCGCAGGTCGGCCAGCCGGTAGTCCTGCAGTGGATGGCCGTCGAGCAGGATGGCGCCGGCCTCGATGTCGTAGAAGCGCGGGATCAGCTTGATCAGCGTGGACTTGCCGCTGCCCGAACGCCCGACGATCGCGGTCACCGTGCCGGGCCGCGCGACGAAGCTGACATCGGCCAGCGCCGGCCGCGTCTGGCCTGGATAGCGCGCGGTGACGTCGCGGAATTCGAGCAGGCCCTGCGCGCGCGGCAACGGCCGCGTGCCGCTATCGGCCTCGTCGTCGGCATCGAGGATCGCGAACAGCCGCTCCGCCGATGCCAGGCCGCGTTGCACCATGTTCTGCACGTTGGTGAGCTGCTTCAACGCCGGGATGATCGCCATCATCGCGATCATCAACGCGAAGAAGCCGCCAGCGGTCAGCCGTCCGGCGACGGCTTCGCGGCCGGCCACGAACAGCAAGACGGCCAAGCCGACCGCACCCATCAGTTGCACCAGCGCCGAGGAAATGCTGCGTGTCGACTCGACCTTCAGCGACAGCCTGAGATGGTTGTCGGCAAGCGCGCCGTAGCGCTCGTGTTCGACCTTTTGCGCGCCGTAGACCTTCACTTCCTGGTGATTGTTCAGCGTCTGGTCCGCGGCCTGCATCAGTTGCGCGCCGCTTTCCTGGATCTTGTGGCTGACGCGGCGGTAGCGGCGCCCGACGTTGTCCATCACCCAGGCCAACGGCGGAGCCAGCACCAGGATCGCCACCGTCACCTGCCAGCTGGTCCACAGCATCACCACCAGCGAGGCGATGATCTGGAACGACTGCTGCAACATC
>JACMKK010000042.1 GCA_014380115.1 Luteimonas sp.
CAGCCAGATACGATCCGCACGATGCACGACTCGCCGCTGACGCTGCTGCCGCCGCTCAACCGCATGCAGTTGGGTTTCTTCGAGACCAATATCAACGACCGCGAGGTCATCGCCCACCTCGGCGACACGCAGGATTTCCACACCTCGCTGCACCTGTTCCTCGCCGAGCGCACCGGCCTGTACGTCTCGTTCAACAGCGCCGGCAAGGAAGGCGCCTCCGGGTCGCTACGCACCGCGCTGTTCGAGGACTTCGCCGACCGCTACTTCCCGGGCAAGGCGCCGGCCGGCCGCGTTCCCGCCAAGCAGGCGGCCGAGCACGCGCGCATGTTGAGCGGCACCTGGTCAAGCACGCGCAGGTCCGACACCACGTTCTTCAACCTGTTCGAACTGCTCGGCCAGTTGAAGGTCGGCGTCGGACCCAAGGGCGAACTGGTGGTCGAGAGCTGGAAGGGTCTCAACGGCAAGCCCGTGCACTGGGTCGAGACCTCGCCCTTCGTCTGGCGCGACGCCAACGGACACGAAAGGATCGCGGCAAAGGTTGTCGACGGCAAAGCGGTGCGTTTCAGCTTCGACATGATCGCGCCGTTCATCGTCTTCGAGCGTCCTGCCTGGTACAAGAACTCCGCCTGGCTGTCCCCGCTGCTCTATGGCGGCCTATTGGCGATGCTGCTGACGGTGCTGCTGTGGCCGGTGACCGCGGTCGTTCGGCGTACATACGGCGCGCCGCTCAAGCTCGAACGCAATGAAATTCGCGCCTATCGGCTGGTGCGCATCGCAGGGCTGCTGACGCTGCTGACCGCCGCCGGCTGGCTGGCTTTCGTGGCGGCACTCGAAACCAACCTCGACAACGTCACCAGCGCGATGGATCCCTTCATCTGGCTGCTCGAAATCGCCAGCTTTGTAGTGTTCATCGGCGGTTTCGCCGTAGCGTTGTGGCACGCCTGGATCGTCTGGCGCGGCAATCGCCGCTGGCCGGCGAAGTTATGGAGCATCGTCCTGGTGATCGCGGCGCTGGCCGTGTTGTGGGTCGGCATCGCCTTCAACCTGATCAGCTTCGGCGTCAACTACTGATGGGCAGGCTGTCGTTGTCGGCCGCGATCGAGAAAGTGCGGCTGGCGAAACCGTTCCGCATATCGGGTTACGTCTTCGAAGATTCCGATCTTCTCGTCGTGACGCTTCGGGAAGGCGGCCATGAAGGCCGCGGCGAAGCGTCCGGTGTCTATTATCTCGGCGACGATGCGCCACACATGCTCGCGGAGGTCGAGCGTGTGCGCGCCTCGATCGAGGCCGGCGTATCGCGGGAAGAACTCCGGGCTTTGTTGCCGCCCGGCGGTGCGCGCAACGCGATCGACTGCGCGCTCTGGGAGCTGGAGGCCAAGCGTTCGGGTTCGCCTGTCTGGAAGCTGGCGGGACTGCCGTCGACGAAGTCGCTGGTCACCACCTTCACCCTCAGTGCGGACGACCCGGACGTGATGGCACAGGGTGCGCGCGACTACGTGCAGGCGAGATCGCTCAAACTCAAGCTCACCGGAGAAGCGGAGCTCGATAGCGCGCGCGTCAGGGCAGTGCGGCAGGCCCGACCCGACGCCTGGATGGGCGTCGATGCCAACCAGGGCTATACGATCGATGAGCTCGATCGCCTCGTCGCCGCCCTCGTCGACTGCGACGTGAAGCTTCTCGAGCAGCCGCTCGCACGTGGTCGCGAAGCCGATTTGCAAGGCTATCGATCGCCGATCCCGATCGCCGCCGACGAAAGCGCGCTGAGCCTGGTCGATATTCCAGGATTGGTCGGCCGCTTCGATGTCGTCAACATCAAGCTCGACAAATGCGGCGGATTGACCGAGGGCCTGATGATGGCTGCCGAAGCGCGCCGTCTCGGCCTCGACGTCATGGTCGGCAACATGATCGCGACGAGCCTGGCGATGGCACCGGCTTTCGTGCTCGGCCAGCACTGCGACATCGTCGATTTGGACGGGCCGATCTTTCTCGCGGCCGATCGCGTTCCTGGCGTGGTTTACAACGATGGCCTGGTCTGGTGCGGCGATGAGGTGTGGGGGTCTGCCGACGCCATTGCCGCATGAGCGCGAAGGTGCCTTCGGCCTGGTTCGGGCAACCGCGCGGCCTGACCGTCCTGTTCCTGACGCAGATGTGGGAGCAGTTCTCCTACTACGGCATGCGCGCGCTGCTGGTCTATTACATGACCAAGCAGCTGATGATGGGACAGGAGAAGGCGTCCTTCATCTATGGCCTCTATACGGCGACCGCATATTTCACGCCGATCGTCGGCGGGCTGATCGCCGATCGTTGGCTCGGCAAGCGTCGCGCGGTACTGATCGGCGGCAGCATCATGGCGATCGGCCATTTCATGATGGCGTTCGAGCCGCTGTTCTATCCGGCGCTGGCTACGATTGCACTCGGCAACGGCCTTTTTCTGCCGAGCCTACCCGGCCAGATCGGTGATCTCTATCGTTCGCAGGATCCGCGGCGGGGATGGGCCTTCAATGTCTATTACGTCGGCATCAACATCGGTGGGTTTCTCGCACCGCTGATCTGCGGCACGTTGGGCGAGGTTTACGGTTGGCATTACGGATTCGGCGCGGCCGGGATCGGCATGGTCGCGGGGTTGTCGATTTACATCGCCGGAAGTCGATATCTACCGCCAGAATTGCCGCGCTCGAGCCCGCAGCGCGTGGTAATGCGCTGGGCGGATCACCGCCGCGTGTTCGCCGTGCTGCTCGCGGTCGGCCTGGCGGTGACCGTGTTCCGCGGCGCTTACGAGCAGGTCGGCAACACCGTTGCGCTGTGGGCAGACAGCGGCATCGACCGGGTGGTCGGCACGATGACGATACCGGGCACCTGGTTCCAATCGATGAATCCGCTACTGGTCATGCTGATGACGCCGCCGCTGCTGGCGTACTGGCATCGCAGATCGCGGGAAGGGCGCGAACATTCCGCGTTGCAGAAGATGGCGATAGGCGCGCTGATCGTCGCGAGTTCTTACTTGCTGCTTGCCGCGGTCTCGGCCGTCTCGGGTCCGGCACAGGCGAGTTGGCTCTGGCTCGCGCTGTTCTTCGTGATCTTTACGCTCGGCGAACTCTTCATTCTGCCAACCGGGCTCGGGCTGTTCGCAAGGCTGGCGCCTGCGGGTGTCGGTGCGACCACCGTCGCCGCGTGGTTCTTCGCGATCTTTACCGGCAGCCTGCTTGCGGGCGCGGTGGGAACGCTCTGGAGCAGCCTCAGTCAACCGGTGTTCTTCACCTCGCTTGCCGCGATCGCCGCGGCGTCTGCAGGCCTGTTGCTGTCGATCGATCGAGCGGCATGCAAGGTCGAGGCCGCGCGCAAGGTCGAGGAATTCGGAACATGAAGGCGCCGACGCGGATTCGAGCGATTCCGCAAGGAGGGATGCATGCGCTCTGCTCTACGCACCGCCTGCATATTCTCCAAATAGCTTGACATTAATCCTGATCAGGATAAGTATCGCCTGATAAGGACGATATAGATCGGAAACGCCAGTACCCCCATTCCAACGAACGATGACCCTCTTTGCGCCTGCGAGAGCTGCACGGCGCATGACGGCGTCAATTTCCGCGTCTTCTCCGGCGCAGCAAAGTTAAAAAGAGGAATGGACATGGCGATCAGCAAGACTTCGTCCCGCGGGTTGCTCACCACGGCGATCTGGATGGCGCTCGCCGGCATGGCCCATGCCCAGGAGCAGCAGCCGGCGCAGGAGCAACCTTCGGCGGAAGCGATGGTCGACCTGGATCGGGTCATGGTCACCGCGACCAAGCGTCCCGAGGCGCTGGCCGACGTTCCCCAGTCCATCACCGTTCTCGGTGAAGAGACGCTCGAACGGCAGCAGGCCGACAATCTGCAGGACTATCTAGCGCTGATTCCTGGTTTGAGCCTTGAAGGCAGCACGCGCGGCGTATCACGCATCACGCTGCGCGGCATCAATACCGGCGGCGTGGCGTCGACGGTCGGCGTCTACGTCGATGACGTGCCATTCGGATCGAGCAGCGGCTTGGCGAATGGTGCGATCCTCGCCGGTGATTTCGACACGTTCGATGTCGCGCGGATCGAAGTGCTGCGCGGCCCGCAGGGCACGCTGTACGGGGCGAGTTCGCTAGGCGGCGTCCTCAAGTTCGTCACCAATGAGCCGAGCACGGCAGGGTTCGAAGCCAGGGGCAGGGTCGGTTTCGAGAGCGTCGAGGGCGGTGGCCTTGGCCATTCCGTCACGGGCTTGGTCAATATTCCGGTGAGCGACCGCGCCGCGATCCGCGCCAGCGCGTTCTACCGGTTCGATGACGGCTTCATCGATTCGATCGGCAACAATCCGATCGCCAGTCTAGATCCGGCGACCGGTGCGCCCGATCCGAGCATCAGTATCGTCCAAGGCACCCGCATCGCCGACGACATCAACGAGCTGAAGATCTATGGAGGCCGGATCTCGGGACTGTTCGAAGCGTCCGACACGTTGTCGGTGCGCCTGACGGCGCTTTCCCAGAACATCGAAAGCGCGGCATCCGATACGTTCGACGCCGATCTGGAAACGCTAGAACCTCTGTATTCCAGCAACGGCCACGATCTGGTCGCGTCGCAATACCATGCCGAGTTCAGCGACGTCGAATACCGGCTCTACAGCGCCAACATCGATTGGGACCTCGGGTTCGCCAGTCTGCAGTCGTCGACGAGCTACGGCACTTTCGAACGCGACCAACGGATCGACCAGGCGTTCGGCCTGGCGCCGCTCATCACTCTGCTGTTCGGCGACCGCGAGACGCGGCCGTTGAGCCTGATCACCGACCAGACCACCAGCACCAAGAAGTTCACGCAGGAACTGCGCCTGTCCTCGCCCGCCAACGACCGCTTCGAATGGCTGGTCGGTGGCTACTACACGAAAGAGAAGTCCGCGATCGATCCGCAGGATTTCTTCGCCGTGGAAGCGGGGACGGATACGATCGCCACTGATATTCCAAAGCTCATCGAGGTTTTCCTCGACTCCACATACGAAGAGTACGCTGCGTTCGCGAACGCGACCTGGCACATCTCGCCGCGCTTTGGCCTGACTTTCGGCGGGCGCGCGAGCCACAACAAGCAGGTCGCTACGCAGCTCATCGACCAGACTGCGCTCGGCGGCACCCGCGACGCGTTCGAAGATGCGCGTTCCTCGGAGGACGTCTTCACCTATTCGCTGGCGCCGCGTTTCGAACTCACCGACAACACGTCGCTCTACGCCCGCATCGCCACCGGTTACCGACCCGGCGGGCCGAACGTCCTGCCGCCGCTGGCGCCTCCCGGTACGCCCAACAGCTATGACGCCGACTCGCTCACCAGCTATGAAGTTGGCCTGAAGGCTGAGTCGGTCGATCGCAGGTTCGGGCTCGATGTCGCGGCATATTATCTCGATTGGAAAGACATCCAGCTCTTCGCGTTCGTTAACGACACAGGCATCAACGCCAACGGTGGTACCGCTGTCAGCAAGGGCTTCGAGTTCACCGCCACGGCGCGCCCGACGAGCAATCTGAAATTCGCGCTCAATGGCGCTTACACCGACGCCTACCTGACGGAAGATACCGATCCTGTAGTGGGTGGCCTCGAGGGCGATGCACTGCCGTACGTGCCCGATTGGAGTCTTAGCCTGAATGGCGATTACGAGTGGCCGGTGATGGACAGCGCGACTGCGTATGTCGGTGGCACCATCAGTACTACGGGTGATAGGACCGCGGAATTCGGTACCAGAACTCCCGACGGCAGGATTCGTGAAGTCCCGAGCTATGAAAGCATCGACTTGCGTGCCGGCATAGAATTCGGACGTTGGTCGCTGCAAGCCTATGTCAAGAATTTGACGGACGAACGAGGGATCACGTCGCTTGTGGGTGACGGAACGTTCTTGCCCAACGGCGCCATCGGCGTGGCCGTCATCCGCCCGCGCACCATCGGACTCACCATAGGTGCGTCGTTCTGACGATCTGGCGTGCGAAGCGACAGCCCGAACGCTGGGCCCCGGGTCTATCTCAGGGCGTTCCGCGGAGCCGTTGCCAACGCAAATCGAATGGCGTGTACTCGAACAGGATGCTGTGATGAATATCGCGCAAGACAGGATGTCGTCACCGTCGGTGCAGACCCTGCCGCAGCCTTACCTGCTGTTTCTCGGCGATGTGACTGAGGCGGCCTACGCCAAGACCGCATTCGGCTTGCGCGACTGGGCCGGCGATCGCTGCATCGGCGAGTTGTCGTGCGGCGGCGGTACGGTGACGACGGGCTTGCCGCGATTGACGCCGAAGCAAGCCCACTCGCTCGGCGCGCGTGCGCTAGTGATCGGCGTGGCCAACACGGGCGGATTCATCCAGGACAACTGGATCCCGTCGCTTGTCGAAGCGCTCGAATCCGGCCTGGACATCATCAGCGGCATGCACGCGCGGCTCGAAGGTACGCCGGCGCTCAAGGCCGCGGCCGAGCGGCATGGGCGCAACCTGATCAACGTGCGCACGCCGCCCCGCGACATCCCGATCGCATCCGGCAGCAAGCGTACGGGCAAGCGGTTGTTGACCGTCGGCACGGACTGCGCGCTCGGCAAGAAATACACGGCGCTCGCACTCGCGCGCGCGTTCGAGCAGCGCGGTGTCGATGTCGATTTCAGGGCGACCGGGCAGACCGGCATCCTGATCGCCGGCGGCGGCATGCCGATGGATGCGGTCGTGGCCGACTTCGCGGCGGGCGCCGCCGAGATGCTCAGTCCGGATGCGCCCGTACAACACTGGGACGTGGTCGAAGGGCAGGGCTCGTTACTCCATCCCGCCTATGCAGGCGTATCGCTGGCCCTGCTGCATGGCAGCCAGCCGGACGTGTTCGTCGTCTGCCACGAGCCGGGGCGCGAATGCATCCTCGGTCATCCGGAATTTCCGCTGCCGAGCCTCGAGGACACGATCGACCTCACGCTGCGGCTCGGGGGACGCACGAATCCTGCGATCCGTTGCGCCGGCATCAGCTTGAATACGGCCAGCCTCGACGAGGACGCGGCGCGCGCGATGCTCGACAAGGAAAGCGCGCGGCTCGGCATGCCGGTGGCCGATCCGATGCGCGGCGGGCTCGAATTCGAGCGGCTGGTGGACGCATGCCTGGCGTGAGCGCCGGCGCTACCTGGTTCCAGCGCTTCCTGCTGCCTGGCTTCGCCTTCAAGGCGGTCGTCATCGGTGGCGGTTACGCAACGGGCCGCGAGTTGGCCGAGTTCTTCCTGCCGAGCGGTCCGTGGGGCGGCATCGCGGCGATGCTGCTGGCGACGGTCATCTGGAGCGCGGTCTGTGTCGTGACCTTCGTCTTCGCGCGCGCGACCGGTGCGCGCGACTACCGCAGCTTCTTTCAGGCGTTGCTGGGGCGTGGTTGGGTCGTCTTCGAGCTCGCCTACATCCTGTTCGTGATCCTGATCCTCGCGGTGTTCGGCGCGGCGGCAGGCGCGATCGGCGAAGCGACACTGGGATGGCCGAAGATCGCCGGAACGCTGTGCCTGATGGCCGGCATCGCCTTGTTCGCGACCTTCGGCAACACGTCGGTCGAGCGCCTGTTCAAGTACGTCACTTTCCTCCTCTACGGCGTCTACCTGATCTTCGTCGTGCTTGCATTGAGCAGTTTCGGCGACCGGGTCGCCGCCAATTTTGCCGCTCCCGCATCCAGCGATGGCTGGGCGCTCGGTGGACTGACCTATGCCAGCTACAACATCATCGGCGCAGTCGTGATCCTGCCCGTGATGCGCCACCTGACCAGCGATCGCGATGCGATCGTGGCGGGCCTGATCGCGGGTCCGCTCGCGATGCTGCCGGCTTTGCTGTTCTTCATCTGCATGGTGGCGTACTACCCGGCCATCGCCAACGAGACCTTGCCATCAGATTTCCTGTTGGCGCGGCTCGATCAGCCGGTTTTCCATCTGCTGTTCCAGCTGATGATCTTTTCCGCCTTGCTCGAAAGCGGCACCGGCGCCGTACATGCGATCAACGAACGCATCGCCAAGGCGTGGCAGGTCCGGCGCGGCGCAACGTTCAGCAACCGTGCCCGGCTCAGCATCGCGCTCGCCTTGCTGGTCGGCTGCATGTTCCTGGCCGATCGCTTCGGCTTGGTTGCGCTGATCGCCAATGGGTATCGCGCGCTCGCCTACATTTTCCTCGCCGTCTACGTCCTGCCGCTCATGACGCTGGGATTGTGGCGGCTGCTGCATCGACGCCCAAGCCCAGTGGAGGCCGCATGAGATATCTGGCAGCAGCAATTGCACTCGCGTTCGCAATACCCGCCTTCGCCGCTCCTCCCGCCGGCTTCGACGAGCGGGTCGAGTCGCTGCGCAAATCGCTCGGCGTTCCCGGCGTTTCAATCGCGATCGTCGAGGACGGCAAGGCGACACTCGCGCGCGGCTATGGCGTCCGCGACCTCAGCGCGCCGCAGCCGGTCACGCCGGACACCATCTTCGCAACGGGCTCCACGGGCAAGGCCTTCACTGTCGCGGCACTCGCGATCCTCGTCGACGAGGGCAAGATCGACTGGGACGACAAGGTCATCGACCACATGCCCGAGTTCCGCATGTACGACCCCTGGGTGACGCGGGAGATGACCATCCGCGACCTGCTGGTCCATCGCAGCGGACTCGGACTCGGCGCCGGCGATCTGCTGTTCGTGCCGCGCAGCGATCTTTCCCGCAAGGAATCGGTGCGCCGGCTTCGCCACATCAAACCGGCGACGAGCTTCCGCAGCGGCTATGCCTACGACAACGTGCTGTACATGGTCGCCGGGCAGTTGATCGAGGAAGTCACGGGCCAGACCTGGGAAGCATTCGTCCGGCAGCGCATCTACGAGCCTTTGCGCATGACGCGTTCGACCGTGGACGACAAGGGTCGCCTGGCTTCCGATAATCGCGCGCGCGCCCACGGGCGCCTGAACGGCGCGATCCGCGGACTCGGCGACCAGGAGCCGCTGGACGAGACCGCAGACCTCGCCGCCAACGTTGCACCGGCCGGTGGCCTGGCGATCAGCGCCAACGACATGACGCGCTGGCTGCTCGTCCAGCTGGCCCATGGCAAGCTTCCCGAAGGCGATGGACGATTGTTCAGCGAAGCGGCATCGGCGCAGATGTGGACGCCGCTCGTGCTGCAACCGATCGATCCGCGTCCGGAGTTCCTCGCGGCCACGCAGCCGATGTTCTCCACCTACGCACTGGGCTGGGACGTACAGGATTACCGCGGTGCAAAGATCATCTGGCATGGCGGCGCGGTGTTCGGCTCGCTCGCGGCGGTGGTGCTGATCCCGGACAAGGACATCGGCTTCTTCGTCGCGGTGAACAGCGAGGAGGGCGAAGTCGTGCGCGGCCTGATGTACGAGTTGCTCGACCATTACCTCGGATTGCCGAAGGATCAATGGCCGGAGAAACTGCATGCCTTCAAGGAAAACCGGGCAGCCGATGCGGTCAAGGCCTTGCAGGCCACGACTGCAAAACCCGCCAGGTTCGGACCCTCCTTGCCGATCGCGCGCTACGCCGGCCAGTACAACGATCCGTGGTACGGCACGATCGAAGTGCGCGTAGTCGGCAAGGCATTGTGGGTCGACTTCCCGCATGCGCCGGGCATGAAGGCGAGGCTGCAACACTGGCAGTACGACACCTTCCGGACGGAGTTCACCGACAAGGCGATCGAACCGGCCTATGTCACCTTCAGCCTCGATGCCGACGGCAAGGTCGATCGCATCACGATGAAGGCGGTTTCGCCGCTTGCTGATTTCAGCTACGACTACCAGGATCTGCTGTTCACGCCGGTTGCCGACAAACAATGAAGCCGCTGATCGTCCTGCTCGCTGCCGGATTCCTGGTCGGCGCGGCACCGTCGCCCGACTACGACGTCGTCATTCGTGGCGGTCGCGTGCTCGACGGCGCCGGCAATCCCTGGGTCAGGGCCGACGTGGCGATCAAAGACGGACGCATCGCACGCATCGGCGGCGTCGCCGGCCGTGGCGCGACCGAGATCGATGCAAGTGGCCGCTACGTGGCGCCGGGCTTCATCGACATGATGGATCAATCGGGCGAAGTGCTGCTCAAGAACGGTGCGGCCGAGAACAAGCTGCGCATGGGCGTCACCACCGTGATCGCAGGCGAGGGCGGGACGCCGGTCGAAGCTGCGCAGATCCCCGAGTACTTCGCCCGACTCGAGCAGCAGGGCATCAGCGTCAATTTCGGGACTTACTACAGCGCAGCCCAGGCGCGCGTCAAGGTGATGGGCGATGGCGCAGGCGCGCCGACGCCGCAACAGATGGCGGCGATGAAGGCGCTGGTCGGGACGGCCATGGAGGCGGGTGCATTCGGCATTTCCAGCGCGTTGATCTATCCGCCCGACAGTTTCCAGACCACCGCCGATCTCGTTGAACTGGCCAAGGTCGCGGGCCGCTGCGATGGTTTTTATGCCAGCCACATGCGCGACGAGAGCGGAAAGCTGCTTTCCGCGATCGACGAGGCGATCGCGATCGGCGAGCGGGGCGGCGTCAAGGTCGAGATTTTCCACTTGAAGGCCGCGTTCGCGCCCGGCTGGGGCAAGCTGATGCCGCAGGCGATCGACAAGGTCGCGGCAGCGCGCGCACGCGGCGTCGACATCAGCGCCGATCTCTACCCGTACACCGCTGGCGGCACCGGCATCGACATCACCGTTCCCAATCATCTGTTCAACGACGGGCCCGAAGCTGCCTGGAAACAGCTCCGTGATCCGAAGGTCAGGGGAAAACTGAAAGCGGAACTTGCGGCGGGTTCGCAACCGGACTGGTCGAACCTGGTGGAAGCCTCCGGCGGCTGGGACCATGTCGTGCTGGCGAATGGCTTCGATCCCGCCTACGTGCGCTTCCACGGCCAGAGCTTCGCCGCGATCGGCAAGGCCTTGCACAAGGATCCCGCCGACGTCGCCTGGGACATCATGCTCGCCGCGCTGCCCAAGCGGGCGATGGCGCTGTTCTTCATGATGGACGAACGCGACATCGAACTGGCGATGAAGCAATCCTGGACCAGCATCGGCTCCGACGCCGCGGCGGCCGAGAAGTTCGGCGACACGGACGCGCTCGGTCTTCCGCATCCGCGCGCCTATGGCACGTTTCCTCGCGTGATCGCCGAGTACGTCCGCAAACGCGGCGTGTTGACGCTGGAGGATGCGGTTCGAAAGATGACCTCGTGGCCGGCGCAACGCATGGGCCTTGCCGATCGCGGCGTCCTGCGCGAGGGCTTGCGCGCGGATCTTGTCGTCTTCGATTACGACAGGATCGAGGATGTCGCGAGCTGGACGAAGCCCACCGCCAGTCCGATCGGGATCGACGACGTGATCGTCAATGGCGTCCCGACGATCGTCGGCGGGCGACATTCCGGTGCCAAGGCGGGAGTCGTGCTCCGGCATCGCTGCAGCAAGCTGGCGGAGGTTGGATCGCAATCCTGAGCACGTGCTCAGTCGGCACCGGTCTGCGCTGCAGACATATCGAGTACGGACAAGGCCAGGTACGACATAGCCGCCCCGCCATGATGCAGGCGGTTGCGCGCCTTCAGCGGCGTGGCTTCGTCGACGTTGACGCCGCCCGTGTTGAGGTTGCGTTCCAGCCGTGGGAAGCAGCTGCTGGTCACGTCCAGACGGATGCGGTGGCCTTGCGGTACGAGATAGGCGACCGAACGCATGTCCACGTCCAACGCATAGGTCTCCCCGGGCCGCATGAGCTCGGGACGGGTGATGCCGTTGCGGTAGCGCGCGCGCAGGGCGCCTTCCTGGATGTTGGTGGCGTGTCCATCGGGCCGGACGTGCACGAGGCGCGCGACGAAATCGGTATCGCGCGCGCTCGACGACACCACCAGCCGCGCACGCAGCGGACCGGCGATGCGCAACGGCTGCTGCAGCGGTGGCGACGTGTAGACCAGCACGTCGTCGCGCGTTTCCACGTCGGCCTGATCGACGGGACCGGATCGGCTGGACGGATCGCCGGTGCAGCACACAGGACCGCCGCGGCTCGGCACGGGATGATCCGGGTCGTACAGGAATTCATCGTTGTGCTCGTCGCTGAAGGGTTGCAAGGCGAGGACGCCGTCGCCTTCGCGGCTGTTGGCATGGCCGCCGCTGCCGAGATGCCAGTGCTGCGATCGTGCTTGTTCCGGGGGCCAGGTGCGCGACGACAACCAGCGGTCCTCGCCGATCACAAACCACGAATACGCGGGCAGCGCGGCGAGCCCGTCGCCTTGTCCACGCAGCCAGAAATCGAACCAGCGCAGGTATAGATCGAAGTAGGGTTGTTGTGCATTGCGCACGACCAGGTCGCCAAAACGTCCGGACCGGGCCGTCTGCTCGTGCTCGCAATGGTTACCCGGCGCGATCAGCACATGCTGGTGCACCGGAGCATTGGCAGGCGCGCGCGTGCGCACGAACTCGGCAAGTGCCAGCGTGCCGGCAACGCCTTGGTCGCCCCAGGTGTCGACGATGAGCGCCGGCGTTGCGATGCGATCGGAATCGGAGACGAAATCGAGGTTTTCCCAGGCCGGATCGCCTGGTGGCATGTGCACGTAGTCGTCGTAAGCGTTGGCACCAGGCCGCACGCGTCGCACCAGATCCGCCGCCGGCAAGCCGCGCAGGGTGATTGCGGGCTCGAGCTCAGCGTGCGGAGGCGCCTGCGGATCCTTCGCGCCGTGCATCGCGAACCAGCCGAAACCGCTCGCGAGCTGGAAGATGCCGCCTTCGTAACTGCCGAAGCATCCGTGATGCTGCGCCGCCGAACCGATCGCGCCGCCCGCTGCGATCGGGATCATCGCGGCATGCGCCGGGTGCCGCGCACGCGCGAGGGAGTACTGCAACTCGCCCAACGCCGAAGATCCGAACGTGCCGACCTTGCCGTTCGACCACGGCTGGCTCACGATCCAGTCGAGCGTCGCGGCGCCATCGGCGGTGGCGTGGCGCCACGGCAGGAAATCCCGTCCTTCGGATTCGAACTTGCTGCGCACATCCTGCACCAGGACCGCGTAGCCGCGGCGTGCGAAGGACAGCGCCGAGCCCAGCGCCTCGTCGTAGCGCCTGCGGTCGTAGGGCAGGCTGATGTAGACCGTGGCCAGCGGTCCCCGCACGAAGCGCGGCAGATAGAGGCTGCCGGCCAGCCGCACGCCGTCGGACATCGTGATCCAGGCACCGTGGTCGATACGCACGCCGAAGAGCAACGCGCGCAGCGGCACCTGCCAGTGGACGGGGATGCGATCGCGGAACACGTAAGCCGCGCCGAGCATCACGAAGCCGATCGTGAGCAATACCGCTGCTGCTATCAGCCACTGCGACGAAGCGAGGTTGGACGGCAGGGTCATCCGCAACGTGTCCTTGTTCCAGTATCGAAGCGGGCCATCAGATAGCCAAACGCAGGGGACTCGATGTGACGGACACGTAGGCACGCAGGGTGGGCCCTGGCCACCACTGGACTCCCGCAGCAGATGGATGGCGATAGTGGGCCAAGGCCCACCCTACGGTTCTGTCCGCCTGGATTATTCGTGACGGGTGGATGGCGATGGTGGGCCTGGGCCCACCCTATAGCGCGTCGTGGAAGATCACGCCGAGCGTGTGGCGATGCCCTGAGCGCACACGGCTGACGCCGTGCCGCAGGTTGACGCGATACACGCCGCGCGTGCCCTGGACCGGACGTTGCTGCACGGCGAACACGACGGCATCGCCTTGACGCAGCGGCACGACATCCGCGCGCGACTGCATGCGTGGCCGCTGCTCGGTCAGTACGAATTCGCCGCCGCTGAAGTCCCGCTGCGGCTCCGACAGCAGGATGGCGACCTGCAATGGAAAGACATGCTCGCCGTACAGGTCCTGGTGCAGGCAGTTGTAGTCGCCCGCGCCGTATTGCAGCAGCAGTGGTGTCGGCCGTCGTTGCCCCGACGCGTGGCAGCGCTCGATGAATCCGGCGTGCGTGTCCGGATAGGCGACGTCGATCCCCATCGCCGCATTCCAGCGATTGCCGATGGGCACGAGGCAGGAATAGAGCGCGGTCCGGAGTTCCGTGATCTGGTCGGGCAGGGGATAGGCGAAGTACTTGTATTCACCGCTGCCGAACCCGTGCCTTGCCATGACGACGCGACTGCGGAAGTGGCTGTCGTCGTCGTACGAGTCCACGAGCATCCGGCACTCTTCCATCGCAAGCAGGCCGGGGATGAGCGCATGGCCCTGGCTGTCGAGCTCGGCTGCGATACGATCCCAATCCATCGCCGGCACGCGCGCGGCGATGGCATCGTCCATTCCGCCGCGTGCAGCCATGCGGGCCAAGACGTTCATGCACGCGCCTCGCGTTCAAGCAGGGCACGCTTGCGCTCCGGACCCCAGCGGTATCCGGACAGCCCGCCATCGCTCCTGACCGCGCGATGGCACGGAATCGCCACGGCCAGCGGATTCGCCGCGCATGCACCTGCCACCGCGCGTGCCGAAGCAGGCGCTCCGATGCGCTGTGCGATCTGCACGTAACTCGCCGTGGTGCCGGCCTCGATATCGCGCAAGGCGCGCCAGACGCGTTGCTGGAAATCCGTTCCGCGCGGATCGAGTGGCAACTTGATGTCGGCACCGGGTGCTTCGACGAAGGCGGCCACTTCCGCGATCTCGTGCGATAGGCCTTCGTTGTCGCGACTAAGTTTGCTGGCGGGAAAGCGATGCTGCAGGTCCTGCGCCAGAACGTCGGCATCGTCGCCGATCAGGATCGCGCAGAGGCCCTCCGCGCTCCTTGCCACGAGCACGGAACCGAAGATGCATGTGCCGGTAGCGAACCGAATCCGCTCGCCTGCATGCGCGCCCGCAATCGGTTGCGCGCCATCGCGCGCCTGGTCGGGCCTGCAGCGCTTGCAGGGCCGGAAGCCGGCCCGCTCCGCGCTTGCCGGCGTCGCGTGGAAGTCTACGTTTTCCGGCCGCGGCAGTCGCGCCGCACAGGAGGGTCGGCAGTAAACGCCCGTGCTCTTCACCGAGTAGTAGAAGGCGCCGTCCACGGTCGGGTCGCGTACGACGATCCTCGCCCAGCGCGGGTCGCCCAGTGTCCGTATCGCGTGTCGTTGCTGATCAAGCGCATGCATGGCTGCACTCCGTCTGTTGATGAGGGAGTACAAGGTAGCCAGTGGTCCGCGTTGCGGATATCCGGATCTTGCGGATGTTCATGCGTCGATGACGCAATGCCGCCGCTGAATCCGATTATCCTTCGAGCATGACTTGCAGATGCGATCCACCCGGTGCGCACGCGACGCGATGGCGCGTTCTCGTCTTGTCGGCCGTCGCGTGGCTGCCCGTCCCGGCGCTGGCGCAGGCCGTCGTTTCACCAGAAGGTGCAGGCGAGGCGAGGACGCTCGATACCGTCGAGGTGGTTGGCCGCATGCGGGCACTGTCTGAATTTCCCGGTGCCGTCAGCGTGATCGACGGCGACACGCTGCGCGACGGACAACGGCAGGTAAGCCTGTCCGAATCGCTCACGCGCGTTCCGGGCATCACGGTGCTGGACCGACAGAACTACGCGCAGGACCTGCAGATCCAGAGTCGCGGTTTCGGCGCGCGGTCCACGTTCGGGATACGCGGCATCAAGCTGATCGTCGACGGTATTCCTTCCTCGGCCGCCGACGGACAGGGTCAGGCGGCCAACTTCTCGCCGGGTGCGCTCGACCGCGTCGAGGTGTTGCGCGGACCCTTGGCCCTGCAGTACGGCAACGCAGCCGGTGGCGCGATCATCGGCTATACCGATCTCGAGACTGGAGATGGCGTAGCGCTGGACGCGTGGGCCGGCAGTGACGACAGCCAGCGCGTGGCCGCGCGTTGGGACGGTCGCAGCGAATCGCAGGCATGGCGTTGGCGCGTCCAGGGAAGCCGATTCGATACCGACGGCGCGCGCGAGCACAGCGCAGCGCAGCGCACCCAGTTCAATGCGGTCGCGCAGTGGTCGCCGCGTGCAGGCGAGCGCGTGCGGCTGGTCGTCAACGCGCTGTCGCAGCCGCTCTCGCAGGATCCGTTGGGCCTGACGCATTCGGCGCTGCTCGACGATCCGCATGGCACCGATCCGGTCGCGTTGCAGTTCGACACGCGTAAGCGCATCGAGAACCACCAGCTCGGCCTGCGCTGGGAGCGCGACTACGCACCCGGTCGCGAAGCATGGATCGGCGCCTACCGCATCGAGCGCGACGTGGTGCAATACCTCGCACTGCCGGTGGGTGCGCAGATCCCGCCGAGCAGCGCCGGCGGCGTCATCGATCTCGGACGCGCGTCGACGGGCATCGATATCGGCCATCGCTGGACTGGAACGCGTGGCGCGCTGGCGCTCGGGCTCGAAGCAGGGCGCCTGGAGGAAGCACGCGCCGGCTACGAGAATTTCGTCGGTGACCGCCTCGGCGTGCGCGGTCGCCTGCGCCGCGACGAAGACAACCGCATCGACAATCGTGAGCTGTACGCGATCGGCGATATGCGCCTGGCGGACCACTGGACCTTGTTGGGCGCGGTCCGCCATGCGCGGTTGTCGTTCGCATCCGACGACCACTATCTTGCCGAGGGCAA
>JACMKK010000346.1 GCA_014380115.1 Luteimonas sp.
ATCGCCTGCCCGATGCGACCCATGCCGACGATTCCGAGCCGGGCGCCCGACATCTTGCGGCCGAACGCCAGCGGGCCCCTCGCCCAGTCGCCGGCGCGCACGAAGCGGTCGGCACGCGGGATCTGGCGCGCCCACGCGAGCATCAGCGCAATCGCGAGATCGGCGACGTCGTCGTTCAACACCTCGGGCGTGTGGGTGACGACGACACCGCGCGCCTTCGCCGCGGCGACATCGATGCCGTCGTAGCCCACGCCCATCACCGAGATCACCTCGAGCGCCGGCAGTTGCGCGATCAGTTCGGCGCCGACCTTGGACTCGCCGCTCGCCTGGATGGCCCGGATCTGCGACGCGATCTTCGCGAAGGCGGCCGGGTCGGATTCGTGCAGGCGCTGGTGCACGACGTACTTCGCCTGCAGCGGTTCGAGCAGGAAAGGCGGCGGGTTGGCGACGGCGAGGATGTGGGTGTCTGGCAAGGCGGGGCTCCCGGGTTTTCAGCGAGGTGGATGGCAATCGTCCTACCATAGTATGTCGGGCAACCCACCACAGCCACCGGGAAACCGAGCAGCCCATGAGCCAGGATTCGAAGCCGAGAAAGAAGCCTTCCGAGTTGCGCAGTCAGCAGTGGTTCGGCCGTCAGGATCGCGATGGCTTCGCCTATCGCAGCTGGGTTAAGGGCAAGGGCGTTCCGCACGATCAGTTCGACGGCCGGCCGGTGATCGGCATCTGCAACACCTTCAGCGAGCTCACGCCGTGCAACTCGCACTTCCGCACGCTGGCCGAGCAGGTCAAGATCGGCGTCTATGAAGCGGGGGGCTTTCCGCTCGAGTTCCCGGTGATGTCGCTCGGCGAGACCTTGCTCAGGCCGACCGCGATGCTCTACCGCAACCTCGCCTCGATGGACGTCGAAGAGAGCATCCGCGGCAATCCGATCGACGGCGTCGTGCTGCTGATGGGCTGCGACAAGACCACGCCCTCGCTGGTGATGGGCGCGGCGAGCGTCGACCTGCCGACGATCGGCGTCAGCGGCGGCCCGATGCTGAGCGGCAAGTGGCGCGGCCAGGAGCTCGGCTCGGGCACCGGCGTGTGGAGCATGAGCGAGCAGGTGCGCGCCGGCACCTTGAAGCTCGCTGACTTCTTCGATGCCGAGAGCTGCATGCACCGCAGCCACGGCCACTGCATGACGATGGGCACGGCCTCGACGATGGCGAGCATGGTCGAGGCGCTCGGCATCGGGCTGCCGGGGAATGCGGCGTACCCGGCAGTCGACGGGCGGCGCAACGTGCTCGCGCGCAATGCCGGGCGGCGCATCGTCGAGATGGTGCACGAGGACCTGAAACTCTCGAAGGTGATCACGCGCGAGGCCTTCGAGAACGCTGTTCGGACGCTGGCCGCGATCGGCGGCTCGACGAATGCGGTGATCCATCTGGTCGCGATGGCGCGGCGCATCGGCGTCGAGCTCTCGATCGACGACTTCGACAGGCTCGCAAGCGACCTGCCGTGCCTCGTGAACCTGCAGCCTTCAGGCCAGTACCTGATGGAAGACTTCTGCTACGCCGGCGGCCTGCCCGTCGTGATGAAGGAGATTGCACAGCACCTGCACCTCGGGCAGATCACGTCGAATGGCCGCACCGTCGGCGAGAACATCGAGAGCGCGCAGAACTTCAACACCGAAGTCATCAAGACACTCGCAGCGCCATTCAAGGAAAAGGCCGGCATCGCGATCCTGCGCGGCAACCTCGCGCCGCGCGGTGCCGTCATCAAGCCGAGCGCCGCCACGCCGGCGCTGATGGTGCACACCGGTCGAGCGGTGGTGTTCGAGGACATCGAAGACTTCCACAAACGCATCGACGACGAAGACCTCGACATCGACGAGACCTGTGTGATGGTGCTGAAGAACTGCGGCCCCAAGGGCTACCCTGGCATGGCCGAGGTCGGCAACATGCCGCTGCCGCCGAAGGTGCTGCGCAAAGGCATCACCGACATGGTCCGCATCAGCGATGGCCGCATGAGCGGCACCGCCTACGGAACGGTCGTGCTGCACACCGCGCCGGAAGCGGCGGCGGGTGGGCCGCTGGCGGTGGTGCGCAATGGCGACCTGATCGAACTCAACGTGCCCGAGCGCAGGCTGCACCTGCACGTCGGCGACGCTGAACTGGCGCAACGATTGTCCGAGTGGAAGAAGCCCGAACCGCCACTGTCGAGCGGATACTGGAAGCTGTATGTCGACACGGTGCTTCAGGCAGACCAGGGCGCCGACCTCGATTTTCTCGTCGGCAGGCGCGGCGCGTTCGTGCCTAGGGACAACCATTGAAAGCGCATGCCGGCATTCAAAGGGGATTTTCTGGCGTCCGACTTCGACTCATGAGCACTGCGGTCGCAGGCCATGATCACCCGCGTGAAAGGGTTCGGCACCTCGGTGCCGAGTGTCGCGCTCTTGATCGATGAGGCGATCCAGCGCGAGATCGAAGGTGCCGGGTCGGATCTGTTCGTGCAGCATCGCCTGGCATCAAGATGCCGACTCGCGGGCTGTCTCGTAGTGCGCCATCGGTCACCTCGTCGCGTGCCGCTCCAGCGAATACCACAAGCTTCCCGGCCCGAAATCGGCACCGCACGATGTGCGAGTGATTGCATTTTTTCGACAACCACATGACAGTTCGGAAAAAGGGACATGGCGCCTAACGTTTGACGTAAGCGGCGTGCCGAAGGTACGTCTGCTTGAAGGAGGGGTTAGCCCGCACCGCGCTCACTCGAGCTTCCCTTTACTCGTGTCGTCCGCCACCAGCAAGGAGAGGATGTCCTGCGCAAACTGCGCCGTCCGACTCTGCTCTTCAGCCACCTCGCTCAGACTTTCAGTTGTGCCGTTCGCTAAGCTGAGGCCTGCCCACTTAGCAACCTGTTGCGGTGTCGCGCCGACGTATGCCATCTTCCAGCTGCCAAAGATCGCCGCTGGAATCTCGCCCTCTCTCAAGATAATGACACCTCCATGGCGTACGTCTCGACGTATCTTGGCCATCAGATCCTGTACTCGAACCTTGTCACCTTCAAGAATCTGCAGAAATATTCCTTCTGCGTAGACGAGTGCACCAGTGATGCCCTTAATAGCGTTGCTACGTCTGGCATGGTCAAGGAGTTCCTCCAGGTCGCCGGTCTGCATCGGAGTGGCCGCTTCTGAGGAATAGACGATTTGATATGTCACGAGAGCATCCTAGCGGATTGCATTGGGCAGCCTCGACCGACGTGCGAAAACCGGGAGATCGCACGGCTCGCAAAAGGACGGACGGATAGGAGAGCGGACACCATGTGGCCTACCGTTTGACATGAGCGGCTCGCTACAGCAGGTTGCGCGCAACCGAGAATAGACAAACGAGTGCAGCGCGGCCTGCTTCGGCGAGCCCGCTCGATGGATGGGTTAGGCCGCCGCGAGCTGCACGACCTGTAGCTCATTGCCTGCCGGGTCTTTGAGCGTTGCGAGTATGCCGCCCCAGAACTGCTTCTCCGGCGAACCGGTGAACTCAACGCCCGCGGCAGCAAGCGAGCGGTACGTTTGCTGGATGTCGGCCACGGTGAAGGACAGCCCTGTAAACCTGCCGACAAGCGCCTGATCTTCCTGGGGCGCATCGTTGGACACCGACTCGACGACAAGCTGAATGCCGCCGGTATTGAAGACGCAGTAGCCGTGCTCGAGGTTCGCTGCGACTGGCGTAAGGCCAAGAGTTTCGGCGTAGAAGCGTTTGGCTTGAGCGATGTCTCGAACGAAAACGCGGGCGGTGTTGAGATTCATGCAACGACCTTCAGAGGAACTACGGCATTACAAGGACGGGTTGCGGGGGGGCCTAACGTCCGACATGAGCGGCTCGTAAAGGCAGGCTTCGCGGAACGGAAGGTAGGCGAGAAAGGGTAGCGCGGCCTGTTTGGCGAGTCGGCTCGATGGAAGGGTCGGGCCACCGACGCCCCGATGCTCTAGCGCCCGTACTCCATGAAGTTCATTTCCTTGGTAGAGCGCGTGACAAAGAAGCCGAGGTTTTCGTAGAAGAGTCGGGCGCCGTTTGATGCGAGCACATGAAGCCGAACTGGCAAACGTAGCGATAAGGACTGTTCGAGGACATGCGCCATAACCCTTGTGCCAACTCCTCGCTTCTGGCTCTTAGGCTCGATGTAGAGTTCATCAAGCTGAATGTGCGTTTCGTGCCGTTCAGAAGCAAATGCCCCGACGAGAAGGTCGTTGAAGTAGATCTTAGAGAACAGGTTGCGGTCCAGTAGCTTGCGAATCCTTGGGCGAGCGATCTGCTCGAAGCGATCACCGAAGTCGATCTCGACGTACATACGCATCGTTGCTTCGCACAGACTGTAGATGTACTCGAAATCCGCGACAGTAGCTGGCCGGAATTGCAACGCTTTCAGTTCTTTTGTCAGAGCATTCTCCAGTGGCCTAACAGGTTGCTGAATTTCGCCGCTCTGGACTGAACGATTTGCCACATGCGAGCGCGTCCAGCGGCCGAAGAACGCGAACTTGGTTGTGCTGCGCGTTGTGGCGGGATATCCGCGTATCGCGCGAACCGCATTGGCGACTCATCGCGCCGCTTCTTGCTGCACCGCGCGCAGCATTCGCGCCATTCGCAAGATGTTGCTCGCTGTCATCGTCAGTTTGAACTGCTGATCCACACGCTTGAGACCTCTATATAGAGTATGGCGGATTCGCCCAACGGTCTTGCCCCAGCCGAGGTGTTCTTCGATGCGCTTGCGGATCGTCTGACTGACCGCATAGCCGGGATGCCGCGTGGTTCTTCCATCGATGGCGCTGCCCCCGATGCGCGTGTCGGTGCTCGTCACATGGGCCGTAACGCGCCGCCGACGGCAAGCGTCGACGAAGTCGCGCGTGTCATAAGCCTTGTCAGCAGCGCCCGTCTTCGGATGGCTGCCGGGCAAGGCATCGAGCATTGCCAGCGCTGCAGCTCGCTCGTCCAGACCATCGGCGTGAGTGACAACCGCACCGACGACCAACCCCAGCGGTTCTCCATCAGCACATGACTCTGGAACGCCATCACCGCCGCGGCGTTGCGGCTCTTCCTGAACAGCCGTGCCTCCGGATCGGTAGTGCTGGCGTGGGTGTCGTTGCTGCGTCGCCTGCCCTTCGAGTCGGCCTGGGTGTTGCGCCCGCTCGGGCCGCCGCTGTCGGCGTCGTCGTTGCCGCCGTCCTTGGGCACGGAGCTCTTGTGGCTGGCCCAGGCCTGGATCGGTGTGCCGTCCACCGAGAAGTGTTCTCGGCTGAGCAGGAACATGAGACGCGGCCAAGAGCGACAGCTCTTCGAAGTCCGTCTCGATGGAAAGATTAGGGCGCAGCCGCGCGTCATTTTCCTGAGACGAACTCAGCGTGTGCATAGTCTTTGGCCTTTTCTTGGAGCGCGTGCCGATCCTGGTTTCGAACAGAAGAGACCAGCAACTCGCGAAGTTCGCTGACGGAAAGTGTGGGAAGCGCTATGTCCTTGCAGTGACTCCATCTTGCCTCGGCGACAGCTAGCCACCACCATGCCTCCTTGAGATCCCGCAACTCTGTGGGGCCGCAAGCGTGTATCCATGCCAGTTGCGTTTTGCGCCCATATCCCGGGAAGTGCCAACTCTTCCATTCTTTGGCAAGTGCCTTCAGATCCTGGGTCGTGCCGACCCCTAGAAGTCGGCGACGGTCGTACTCGTCATCTGCTAAAGAGGGGCGGTCAAAACCGTCTTTGCATTGCAATGCATTGCGGTAGGCATCGGTGGCAAGTGCTGGGTCTTCGGGGTGATGCTCAGCGTAAAAGTTCGCGAGTGCGAGCCATGCGTCACCCACAGATATGCGAGCCAGTTGCTGCATCGGCACTGGATCGCCGACCTTTAGTCGCTCTCGCGCAGACGCAAGTCTGTTTGCTTGTCGAGTCCGTCGGAGGACATCTCGGACGTCTTCGATGATCAGCCTCAGGAGGCTCGGCCTCTTCGTTGGCCTCTCACCGGCGTTCTTCATCTGCGGTCTAACGTTGGAATTCACCGGCTGCCGTAGGCAGTTCGGTGCAATCACGGGTTAGTCCTCATTCTCCGATTACGTGAAAGTGAAAATAGGTCACGTGTTGGCGGCTCGGTCCATTGGAGACGAGTCGGTAACTCTTGATGCCGGCTTTGGCAGCGTGCTCCCTCGCGAGGGCCAGGCACCCAAGCAGATATGGTACGTCTTGGCTGGTTAGTTCCAGCACGTTTCGGACGTCGCGCTTCGGTAGGTAAGTAATGTGATACGGATCATCCGAGTTCGGATGACGGACGGCCACACAGTGTTGCGACTCCACCTCAAAAAATGGTAGCAACCGCGGTACGTGTCTGATTCCGGCCGAGCCCAAAATACCTACAAGATCCTTTAAGCGCCAGCACTGGTCGTCGCAGGCATGAACTGCCAAGAACGAGCGCGAGATCGTGTTTGAAAATAGGTAGCCACCGGTAATTACACCGGCGAGAAACATCAGAAGCATGACTACACCTCTACGCATATTCGAGTTCTCGAGTAAAAGGAGTTTACTGAGGCCTAACGAATGGAAGGGACTTCCCCGTCCCGAACTAGCCGCATAGCGGCGACGGCAACTGAGTGCCACGATGGGAAGTGCAGGTTTCTCATCAACTCATTCGGAAGGGGAAGTCATGAACATTTTGTACGTTGGCATCGATCTCGCCAAGAACGTTTTTGCCGTGCACGGTGTGGATGAGTCTGGAACTGCCCGGTTGCGTCAACCCAAGCTCGCCAGAGCCAAGCTGCACGCACTCATCGCCTCGTTGCCGCCCTGCGTGATCGGCATGGAAGCCTGCTCCGGCGCACACCACTGGGCTCGACTGTTCCAGGCCCACGGCCACACCGTTCGTCTGATGTCCCCGAAGTTCGTCGCCCCGTACCGCATGAGCGGCAAGCAAGGCAAGAACGACGCGGCCGACGCCGC
>JACMKK010000347.1 GCA_014380115.1 Luteimonas sp.
CGCCGCGCACAACTGCGGCATGCCGAAGCGGTCTTGCGCGCCATGCAACCGCGGCGAAGGCTTGCGATCCTGCGCGACCGCCTTGCCTTGCTCGGTCCGCGCCCGCAGGCCGCGGTTGCGCGGCAACTGCAGCGCGAAGCCTTGCGCCTGCGCGGGCTGGCACGGTCGCTGGAGACGGTGAGCCCGCTGGCCACGGTCGCGCGCGGTTACGCGATCCTGCAGCACGGCGATGGCCGCATCGTGCGCAGCATCGGCGATGCCGTCGCCGGCGATCGCCTCGACGCGCGACTCGTCGATGGCAGGCTGCATGTCCGGGTCGAAGGCACCGACCCCTGACACGCAATGCCTGCCCGCGGTCCCATTCGATCGCAACCCTCGCTTAACCCGGCTTTCGCGATGCTGTCGCAAAGGAGATCGCGATGCTCAAGAAGACCTATCCCTATTACCTCGCCAACAAGGCGGTGCCGGCCAACACCGACCTCGACGTGCGCGACAAATACACCGGCAAGCGCGCCACGCGCGTCGCGTACGCCGATGGCGCGACGGTACGCAAGGCGATCGTCGCTGCGCACAAGGCGCGCGAGGCGATGGCCGCGTTCGCGCCGGACCAGCGCCGCGCCGTGCTCGAGCATTGCGTGCAGCGCTTCGGCGAGCGCCAGGAGGAACTGGCGCTGGCGTTGTGCATCGAAGCCGGCAAGCCGATCAAGGATTCCCGCGGCGAGGTGACCCGGTTGATCGACACCTTCCGCGTCGCCGCCGACGAGGCCACGCGCACCGGTGGCGAAGTGCTGAACCTGGAAATCTCGCCGCGCACGCGCGGCTATCGCGGCATGGTCAAGCGCGTACCGATCGGTCCGTGTGCCTTCATCACGCCGTTCAACTTCCCGCTCAACCTGGTTGCGCACAAGGTCGCGCCGGCGATCGCGGCCGGTTGCCCCTTCGTGCTGAAGCCTGCAGCAAAAACGCCGATCGGCGCGCTGATCATCGGCGAGGTGCTGGCCGAGACCGACCTGCCGAAGGGTGCATTCTCGATCCTGCCGTGCAGCAACGACGACGCCGGGCTGCTGGTCGAGGACGAGCGCATCAAGTTGCTGAGTTTCACGGGCGGCCTGGTCGGCTGGGACCTGAAGGCGCGCGCTGGCAAGAAGAAGGTCACGCTCGAACTCGGCGGCAATGCGGCCTGCATCGTCGATGCCGATCCCGGCGCCGACCTCGATCACGTCGTCGAACGGCTGCTGTTCGGCGCCTATTACCAATCCGGGCAGAGCTGCATCAGCGTGCAGCGCATCTATGCGCACGCCGACGTCTACGACAAATTGCGCAGGAAGCTCAAGGCCGCCGTCGCCAAGCTGCGCATGGGCGATCCGCAGGACGAGAAGACCGTGATCGGGCCGCTGATCGATGAAGCCGCAGCACAGCGCGTCGAGTCGTGGATCAAGGCTGCGCGCAAGGGCGGCGCCAAGCTGCTCGCGGGTGGCGAGCGCATCGGCAACATGCTGCCTGCGGCGCTGCTCGAGCAGGTGCCGCGCGACAGCGACCTGTATCGCAAGGAAGCGTTCGGACCGGTCGCGACGCTCGAGCCGTTCGACGATTTCGACGCGGCCATCGCCCGCGTCAACGA
>JACMKK010000348.1 GCA_014380115.1 Luteimonas sp.
CGCAGTTGCCTGCACTGCGAAACGCCCGCCTGCGTCACCGTGTGTCCGACCGGCGCCAGCTACAAGCGCGCCGAAGACGGCATCGTGCTGGTCGACGAGGACAAATGCATCGGCTGCCAGCTGTGCAGCTGGGCCTGCCCGTACGGCGCGCGCGAGTATTCGCAGGTCGAGGGCGTGATGAAGAAATGCACGCTCTGCGTCGACCGCATCTACAACGAGAATCTCGAGGAAAGCGAGCGGCAGCCCGCCTGCGTGCAGGCTTGCCCGACCAAGGCGCGGCACTTCGGCGACCTCGGCGATCCGGAGTCGAAGGTGTCGAAACTGGTCGCCGAACGGGGCGGAGTGAAGCTCATGCCGGAACTTGGCTACGGGCCCGTCAATCGCTACCTGCCGCCGCGGCCGCGGCGCATGGGGGCTGGTGGTGGCGAGGTGGACGGCGAAGGGGTATCCGTGACGGGGCCCGGGAGCAACGCCGTGTCGAGGTGGCTCGATCGTCTGGTTAGGCGGTGAGCGGTAGATGTCCCCGGCCGCCGAATGTCGCCTCGCGCGGCCGCGCGTTGCAGTCCGTCGTGGCCGAACGCCGTCGCAGGGCGGCTCGACCGCTTGATCAGACGTTGACCGCACGATACCTCCGGCCGCCAGGTGTCACCACGCGCGGCCGCGCGTTGCACTCCGTCGCCGCCGAATGCTTCCGCGGGGCGGCGCCGGAACGCCAAACGGTGACGCGCATGCATTCCGCGCGTCGCGGCGGCATGGCAAGCTCGCGCGTCGCCGCACCGCCCTACGGATAGGCCCGCCGCATGCATCCTGCGCTCTCGGTGATCTTCTTCACGACGCTGTCCGGCGCCGGCTACGGGCTGCTGGTCTGGCTGGGCATCACCATCGCCATGCTGCATACGCGCAGCACCACGATGCAGAGCATGCATACCCTGCAGCTCGCCACCCTGGCGCTGGGCCTGGCGCTGTCGACCATCGGCCTGCTGTGTTCGCTGCTGCATCTGGGCAAGCCGCAGCGCGCGTGGCGGGCGTTGTCGCAATGGCGCACGTCGTGGCTGTCGCGCGAGGGCCTGCTGGCGTTGCTGACCGTGCTGCCGGCGCTCGCCATCGGCGTGATGCTGCTGACGGTCGAACTGGGGCCGAACAGTGCGCCGACGCTCGGGTTGCTGGGCTTCGCGCTTGCCGTGCTGGCGCTGGCGACGGTGGCCTGCACAGCGATGATCTACGCTTCGCTGAAGCCGATTCCGGCGTGGCGACACGCGCTGGTGGTGCCGGTCTACCTGTTGTTCGCGCTGCTGACCGGGCTGGCGCTGCTGTTCCTGCTGATGAACCTCGCCTCCAGCGGCGGCGGCGGTGTCACCGGCATGCTGGCGACCACCGCCTTCCTCGCCGCGCTGCTGGTGGCGAGCAAGTGGCTGTACTGGCGCGACATCGACCGCACACCGCTGCCAGCCACACGTGCCGACGCCGTCGGCCTGCCGGGTCGCGAGGTCGGTGTGTTCGAACACCCGCATACGCAGGCCAACTACATCACCCGCGAGATGGCCTTCGTGATCGCCCGCGACCATGCACTGCGGCTGCGCATCATCGCGAGCGCGTTGGTCTTGGGGGTGCCGCTGCTGGCCTGGGGCCTGGCCTTCGCCGGCGTCGGCCACGCGAGCTGGCTGCTGGGTCTGGCCGCGCTCGGCACGCTGGCCGGGGCCTTCGTCGAGCGCTGGCTGTTCTTCGCGCAAGCACGGCATATGGTGAGCCTGTACTACTAGCTGGCCATCGAGCGGGTGCTCGGTACGCCCGCCTGAGCCGCCGTGCCCGTCGACTTGGACCTGTCACGGTCTCCGGTTATGATGTTCATGTAATCGTTTCCACGAGAGCATTCAGATGCTTGCGGCCTGGTGGCTGGCCGTGGTCGGCCTGCCCGTGTTCACACAGTCGTTGCCGGAATCGCCGGGCGAACCCGCCGCGCTTGCGATCAGTACCGGCCGCGTATCGCTGCGCATGCCCTGCTTCTCGCTGGTCTGCGCCGATGCGGAATGGTTGCCGCCGACGCGTTATACGCAGCTACAGCGCCCCACGGTGCCCGGCACTCTGCCGCGGCTGCGGCCGAGCCGACCCTCGCCGCTGGCCACGCGCCGCTATACGCAGCTGTATTCGCCGGCATCGCGCCGCGAGTGGGTGACCAACGAGGGCAATGACTGGCGCATCGACACCGGCTACGGCTTCGAGGCGATCCGCACGCCGGACACCAGCCTGCGCCTGGAACTGGCCACCGGCTACCGCCTGCAGCCCTACGTCGACTACGGCACGGCCGCGGTCGGGCCGATCGCGCGCGGTGGCCTGCAGCTCTCGCAGAGCCTCGGCGAGCGGACGCGGCTCACCCAGCAGGTGCAGGTCGAGACCGGTCGCGCCAACACCTTCGTCCGCCAGACCATCGGCGTCGACGTCGCACTGGACCCGAAGTGGTCGCTGCGTTCCGACGTCGAGATGCGCCACGACAGTGCCGCCGATGGCGGCAACGGCGAAACCGACACCGAAGGCTCGGTGAAGGTGCGCTACGCGTTCTGATCGCGTGTCGCGGCAGGGACTGCAGGCAGGCTTCAATCTTGCGGCGGCAAGAATTCCGCCGCGCCGCCGGCCAGCAGGCGCCGCGCGACGTCGATGCCGAGGGCTTCGGGATCCGCACGGGCGCCCGTCCCCTGCGCGCGCACGATGCGGCCATCGTCGGGCGAGCCGACCAGTCCTTCCAGCGACAGGCCAACGCCGTCCAGTCGCGCCAACGCGGCGACGGGCACGTGGCAACTGCCGTGCAGCGTCCGGTTCATGGCCCGCTCGGCCTCGACGCAGGTGCGCGTGGGCGCGTGGTCAAGCGCCGCGAGCAGCTCAATCGTCGCAGTGTCATCGTCGCGCGACTCGATCGCGATCGCGCCCTGCGCCACGGCGGGCAGCCAGCCTGGTGCC
>JACMKK010000349.1 GCA_014380115.1 Luteimonas sp.
GAGCCGCCGTGCGGGATCGGCACGAAGATCGCGGGACGGCCGACGGTCAGCAGGTCGGCCGCCGTGGTCGCCCCGGCGCGCGTGATGACCAGGTGCGCGGCGCGCAAACGCGCCCCCATGTCGTCGAAGAACGGGGCGATGGTCGCCGTGATGCCGGCATCGCGCAGGCTCGCCGCGACCATGTCGGCATCGTTGCCCTTGTATTGCAGCGACAAGACGATGCGTCGGCGCAGTCCGTCCGGCAAGGCCAGCAACGCCCTCGGCACGACATCGCCGAACACGCGCGCACTCTGGCTGCCGCCGACGACCAGCAATTCGATCGGCGAATGCGCATCGAACTGCGGATAACCGCCGTCCGCGTCGACGCTGCGTGCCTCCAGGATCTGGCGGCGCACGGGATTGCCCGTTTCGTAGATGCGCGCCGCCTCGAACGATTCGAGTCCTGCGACGGTCGCGAACGAGATCGCCACGCCATCGGCGAAGCGCAACAACTGTTTGTTGGCCATGCTCAAGCGGGTGGCCTGTTCGTGCAACAGCAGCGGCACTTTCAGGCTCTTCGCGGCGATGGCAGGCGCGAAACTCGGATAACCACCGAACCCGACCAGCAGGCCGACAGCGCGGCGACGCATGTCACGCCGAGCCTGCAGCGCCGCACGGGCGATGGTCAGCGCCGCGGCGAGTTTGCCGGGCAGGCCTCCGGCGAGGCTGCGCGCAGGCAGCACGACGTGCGGCAAACTGTGCAAGGCCTGCGTGTAGGTCGCACCGCGACGCTCGGTATACAGGACGACATCGTGCCCGCGCGCGATCAGCTCGCGTGCCAAGGCTTCGGCGGGAAACAGATGCCCTCCGGTGCCGCCGGCGGCGAGCGCAATCGTGCGGCGTCGTGTCTGCGGCAAGGTCATCAGTCTCCGTCGCGTCGTAGTGAGGCTGCGACTATAGCGATGCGCCCAGGCCCCAGCCAGAAACGGCACGGCCGGTCGAGCAATCACGCCGTGCCGATCGACGGTTTCGCGCCGGCGCAACGACGCTGTCACGACGTCGCTGTGTTGTCGCGTATCCTCGACGACAGGATCGACTTGAAGCGGAACGCTGTGGCAATGACCGTTCGGCCTACATCGCGGAAGATGGGTGCCGATGTCGTCCCACCGCTGCCGCCGCAAGCACCGCGCGCGCGCAGGTTTGCATGGGAGCGCAGGTTCGCGCATTGGGCCTTGCGCCGCGGTGGCTGGCACGTGCAGGGAACGCTGCCCGACATCCCGAAGGCGGTCATCATCGGCGCGCCGCATTCGTCGAACTGGGACGGTATCTGGGTCTACTTCGCCAGCACGGCGATGGGACTGGACATCCGCATCCTCGGCAAGCCGGTGCTGTTCAGAATCCCGCTACTCGGTTTTATCCTGCGTCGGTACGGTGGCTTTCCCGCCAGCCAGGATCCGGACCACTCCGTGCTCGAACAAGCCAGTGCACAGTTCCGCGATGCCGACCGGCTCTGGTACGGCATCGCGCCCGAAGGCACGCGCAAGCCGGTGACGCGCTGGAAGATCGGTTTCTGGAAGATCGCCAAGGCCAGCGACGTGCCGATCGTGCCGGTGTATCTGCACTATCCCGACAAGGTGATCGGCATCGGTCCGCTGTTCCATCCCGGCGACGACATGCGCGCCGACATCGAGCGATTGCGGGCTTTCTACCGGCC
>JACMKK010000350.1 GCA_014380115.1 Luteimonas sp.
AGGGGACCGTAGCCGGATGCGCGCAGGATCGCGCGCAGTTGCGTCTCGAACAGCACCGGGCGCGACAGCGACAGGCGCACGCCGCGCAGGCCGAGCGCGGGATTGGGTTCGTTGGCCAGGGCCAGGCCGGTGCGATCGACCTTGTCGGCGCCGATGTCGAGCGTGCGGATCGTCACCATGCGGCCGGTCATGCCCAGCACGACGTCGCGGTAGGTGCGGAACTGCTCGTCCTCGTCGGGCAGCTCGTTGCGCTGCAGGAACAGGAACTCGGTCCGGTAAAGCCCGACGCCGGCCGCGCCGAGCGCATGCGCCTCGGCCACGTCCTCGCGCGACTCGGCGTTGGCGTAGAGTTTGATGTCGATGCCGTCGAGCGTGCGCGTGGGCTCGCGACGCAGGCGATGCAGCTGCCGGCGCTCGCGCGTCTGCTCGCGGGTGCGCGCGCGGTGGTCGCGCAGGTCGCCGGCGTCGGGCTCGACGATCAGCTGGCCGCTGCCGCCATCGACGATCAGCACGTCGCCATCGTTGATGCGCTGCAGGGCCTGCGCCGCGCCGACCACCAGCGGCAGGTGCAGGCTGCGCGCGAGGATCGCGCTGTGCGACAAGGCACTGCCGCCGGCGGTGACGATCGCCATCACGCCTTGCGAATGCAGCTGCACGATTTCCGATGGCGCCACGTTTTCGCAGACCAGGATCTCTCCGGCGACGCCCTGCAGGTCGGCCTCGCTGCGATGCAGGGCGGCATGGACGCGGCCGATGACATGGTCGATGTCGTCGATGCGGCTGCGGAAATAAGGATCGTCCATGCCCGAGAACACCGCCGCGATGCGGTCGCGCTGCAGGCGCAGCGCGTAGTCGGCGGAATACAGGCCCTTGCGGATCAGTTCGTCCAGGCCCTGCAGCAGTTCGGGATCGTCGAGCAGCAGCGCATGCAGGTCGAGGAACTCGCCGACCTCGTAGGCCAGCGCGCCGTGCAGGCGCTCGCGCAACGCATGCATTTCGGCGCGAACGGTGGCGATGGCGCGGTGCAGGCCGTCAAGTTCATGCTCGACCGCTTCGGGCGCGATGTGCTGCTCGAGGACGTCGAGCGCATGCGCCGTCCGCACGCGCGCACGGCCCAGCGCGCTGCCGCGCGAGGCCCCGTTACCAGGAAGGACCTGCCTCACGCGTCCTCGTCGAAGCGGCGCTCGAACAAGGCCGTGACGGCGGCAGCGGCCTCGGCCTCGTCTTCGCCGTCGACGCGCAGCAGCACCGGCGTGCCCGGCCCAGCGGCGAGCAGCATCACGCCCATGATGCTCTTGGCGTTGACCTCGCGGCCCTTGGCGGTAAGCGTGGCATTGCAGCGGTAGCCGGACAGCACCTGCACCAGCTTCGCGGTGGCACGCGCATGCAGGCCGAGGCGGTTGGCGATCACCAGGTCGCGTTCGATCATGTCTCGGTCTCTCGCTCCCTGCACCGCATGCGGGGCAGGGCTGGGGTAGGGGAACGCCGAAGCCGGCCGCACATCGGTTCCGGCAACTCCGGTGAGCGCGCGCTGTGCTCAAGCATCATCGACGATCACTCCGTTGCGCGCACCAGCGGCTGCCACGGCGGGAAGCTCGTCCAGCTCCAGCTCCGCGTAGTTCATGACCCGCAGCAGCATCGGCAGGCTCAGCGCCGACACGCGCCGCACCGGCGTGCCCAGCCGCGCCAGCCGCGTGGCCAGGTTGCTGGGCGAAGCGCCGTACAGATCGGTCAGCAGCAACACCCCGAAGCCGCCATCCACGCGCCGCAGCGCGGCGCTGGCTTGCGGCAGCAAGGCTTCGGGGTCGGCGTCGAACGGCACTTCGAACGCCTCGATCTTCAGCGGCAGCTGGCGCAACAGCCGCGTCGCCACCGCGATCAACGCGGTACCGACGCCTTCATGGGTCACGAGCAGGATACCGACGGACATGCCGCCAACTTAACAGAGCCGGGTGACCGGCCGGAAGACGGATCGCCTCGACCGCGCATCCCGCCGCAACGGTGCATCCCGTCGGGCCGGCCGCTCAGTCCAGTTCGCGGTGGAACGTCGCCACTTCCTGCCAGCCGAGTTCGCGGGCGTGGTCGGCCATGCGCTCGGCGAGGTAGACCGAACGATGGCGGCCGCCGGTGCAGCCGAACGCGACGGTCACGTAGCTGCGGGTGTCGGATTGCATGCGCGGCAGCCAGTTGTCGAGGAAGGCGGCGACCTGGGTGAAGTATTCGCCGACCTCGGGTTGTTCGGCGAGGAAGTCGCGCACGCCGGCATCGCGCCCGGACAGCGGGCGCAGGCGCGCATCCCAGTGCGGGTTGGGCAGGCCGCGCGCGTCGAACACGAAGTCGGCGTCGGGCGGCACGCCGCGACGGTACGCGAACGACTCGAACAACAGCGACAACGACGAGTCGATGCGCAGGCCGAGGTCGGTGATCACGCGCCGGCGCAGCTGGTGCACGTTGAGGTCACTGGTATCGATGATCACGTCGGCGAGCGAGCGCAGCGGCTTGAGCACCTGCCGCTCCAGCGCGATCGCGTCGGCCAGTGCCAGTCCGCGATGGCTGAGCGGATGCCGCCGCCGCGTGTCGGCGTAGCGCTTGAGCAGCACTTCGTCGCGGGTGTCGAAGAACACCAGCCGTGGATCCAGCCCGATCGCGCCGACCGCCGACAGCAGCGCCGGGATGTTGGCCAGGTCGCTATGGCGGTTGCGCACGTCGATGCCGACAGCGAGCTTCTGCGGCGCGCCGTCGTCGCGGGTCACGCTGCGCACGAAATCCGGCAGCAGGTCGGCCGGCAGGTTGTCGGCGCAGTAGAAGCCGATGTCCTCGAAGGTATTCAGCGCGACCGATTTGCCGGCGCCGGACATGCCGCTGACCAGCAGCAGCGATGGCGGTTGCGCGGCCGGTTCGCCATCGGCGTGCGTAGTCAAGGCGCACGCTCTAGGAAGTGCGAATGCCGCGCCATGAACGCCGCTGCCGGATCGACGCCCTTCGCGCGCAGCATGTGGGTGCGCGTCGCCGCCTCGGTCAGCACCGCGAGGTTGCGGCCGGGCATCACCGGCAGCGTGATCATCGGCACGTCGAGGTCGAGCACGTGGCGGATGCCGAGATCACCGGTCAGGCGCTCCATGCCGCCATTGGCGCCGTTGGGCTGCGGCTCGAGGTGTGGCCGCGTCAGGTGCACGATCAGGCGCAGGTACTTATTCTTCTTGACCGCGGTGTCGCCGAACATCTGGCGGATGTTGAGCACGCCGAGCCCGCGCAACTCCAGCAGGTCTTGCAACAGCTCCGGGCAGGTGCCGTCGAGCACGTCCGGCGCGATCTGGGTGAACTCCGGCGCGTCGTCGGCGACCAGGCGATGGCCGCGCGTGATCAGATCCAGCGCCAGTTCGCTCTTGCCCGATCCGGACTCGCCGGTGATCAGCACGCCGATCGAGTAGATCTCCATGAATACGCCATGCAACGTGATGCGCGGCGCCAGCTTGCGGGCCAGGTGGTATTGCAGGTGGTTGAGCAGTTCATGTCCACGCCTGGGCGAGGACCACAGCGGCGTGTCCGACTCCTCCGCGGCGATGCGCAGGTCCTCGGGACAGGCCTGGTTCTTGCTGATCACCATCGCCAGCGGCCGGAACTGGATGATCTTCTCGATCGTCTCCCAGCGCTGGCGCGAGTCGAGGCCATCGAGCCAGGACAGTTCCTCGCTGCCGAGGATCTGCACCTTGTTCGGATAAATGATGTTGAGGTAACCCGACAGCGACGGCCGTCGCGCCACGGTGTCGACGGCTTCGAGCACGCGCTCCGCGCCACGCTGCCCGGCCAGCCAGCGCAGGTCGAGCCGCTCCTGCTGCTGGTCGAACAGGTCGTGGGCGCTGATGCTGGCGTTGCCGTTCATCCGCGGGTATCCCCGTCGTAGGGCACCGTGTCGTACAGCAGGCCGCGCAGCTCGGTGATGTCCGTGGCGCCGCGCAGGGCATCGCGAAAATCCGCATCGCCGAAGCGGTCGGCGAGTTCGGACAGGATCTGCAGGTGCTGCTCGGTGGAATGTTCGGGCACGCTCATCGCGAACACCAGGTCCACGGGATCGCCATCGGCGGCGTTGAATTCGACCGGGTGCGCGAGCCGCAGGAAGGCGCCGCGCGCCTCCTGCCAGGCATTGGTGCGTGCATGCGGGATGGCGACGCCGTGGCCGATGGCGGTGGTGCCGATGCTCTCGCGTTCGCGCAGGCCCGTGCCGAGCAGCGAGGTGTACGTGGGCGATGCGTCCGCCAGCAGCCGCGCCGCGGCATCGAGCACGGAATCACGATTGCCCGGCTCGACGAGCATCACCACGCGCTCGGCGGTCAACAGGTCGGTGAGCGGCATTCGGTTTGGTCGGGCGTCGGTTGCGGTCGTGTCAGGTGAAGCTGCCGCTGCGTGCGGCGCTTTCGCCGCGGTGGTGGTCGACCAGTTTTTCCTTGTGTTTCATCAGCAGGCGGTCGAGCTTGTCTGCGAGCAGATCGATGGCCGCGTACATGTCGATCGCATTGGCATCGGCATGCAGGGTGCGGCCTGAGATGCTGACGGTGGCCTCGGCGCGATGGTCGGGCTTGTCGAGGCTGAGTTGGGTACGGATGTCGAACGGGTGATCGAAATGGCGCGCCAGGCGTTGGAGCTTGGACTCGACGTAATCGCGCAATGCCGGCGTGACTTCGATTTGCTGGCCGTGGGTTTCGACGCGCATCGGCAATCTCCTTCGAGGGCTGGTGGCAAGGTGGCGAGCCACCTGCCGGGGACGACAGCATCGCGCGACGGGTGTGCGCAATGGGTAAAAACAGGTTAACGCAGCGGCGGGCGATCCCGAAATGTGACGCTGTCGCTCAGCCTACGCTCACTCGCTCGTGTGACGAAGGGATATTCATCGCCTCACGGTACTTCGCCACCGTACGCCGTGCCACGGGCACGCCCGAGGCCTTGAGCGATTCGGCCAGGCGCGCGTCGGAGAGCGGTTTGCGTGGGTTCTCGGCCTCGATCAGGCGCTTGATCATGGTCTGGATCGCGATGCTGGAGGCTTCGCCGCCGCCGTCGGTGTCGATGCCCGAGGCGAAGAAGCCCCGCAGCGGCACGGTACCCCGCGGCGTGCGCACGTATTTGCGCGCGATGGCACGCGAGACCGTCGATTCGTGCAGGCCGACCTCGGCGGCGACCTCGCGCAGCGTCAGCGGGCGCAGGGCCTGGGCGCCGAACTCGAGGAAGCCCGACTGCTGCCGCACCAGGCAGCGCACCACCTTCAACAGGGTGTCGCCGCGGGCTTCGAGGTTCTTGAGCATCCAGCGCGCTTCCTGCAGGCGGCCGCGCAGGTAGCCCGCGTCTGCGGTGCCGGCATGGCGGATCATCTGTTCGTAGCCGCGGTGAATGGTCAGGCGCGGCTGCTGGCTGGATGCCAGGCTCACCCGCCAGACGCCCTGCTGACGGAAGATCACGCAATCCGGGGTGATGTAGGTGTCGCTCGGCATGCTGCCGACCTGGCCGCCGGGGCGCGGGTCCAGCGTGCGCAGCAGTTGCAGGGCGAGCGCGACGGCATCGGCGCCGCAGCCCAGTTCTCCCGCCATGCCCTCGACGCCGATCTTCGGCAGCCGCTCGATCGGTCCCGCCGCGATGCGCTGGGCCAGTGCCCTGCCCGGCGTGTCGTCCGGCAACGGCGCGAGCTGCAGGACCAGGCATTCGCCGAGGTCGCGCGCGCCCACGCCGGCGGGGTCGAAGCGCTGGATCTGGCGCAGTACCGCGAGGATCTCGGCTTCGCTGGCGACGATCTCAGGCTGCAGCGCGCTGGCGATCGCATCGAACGATTCGCGCAGGTAGCCGTCGTCGTCGATGGCATCGATCAGCGCGCTGCCGATGCGGCGGTCGTTCTGCGAGAGGTGGGTGAGATGCAGCTGCCAGGACAGGTGCCCCTGCAGCGTGTCGGCCTCGGCGATGCGGTCGGCCGCGTCGGAGTCGTCGTCGGGACTGGCCGAGCCGGAGTTGCTGCCCGCACTGGGCCGGTCGTACCACACGTCCTCGGCAGGATCCCACTCGGACGCGCCATCGGCGGTATCCGGGCCATCGTCGTTGTTGGCGTGCTCGCGTTCTCGTTCGCGTTCGGCCGGCAGGTGTTCGTTGTCGGCCGGCGCCTGGATCTGTTCGGGCTCGGCCCAGTCCAGCAGCGGGTTGCTTTCGATCGCTGCGGCGATCTCGGCCTCCAGTTCCAGCGCCGACAATTGCAGCAGGTGCAGCGCCTGCCGCAGTTGCGGCGTCAGCACCAGGTGTTGTCCGAGCGACGTCTGGAGGCGGGGCTTCATCATCCGTAGCAGTGTGGCCGGTGGTCGACGGCGCGCGCGCTACAGGCGGAAGGAATCCCCCAGGTAGACGCGACGCACGTCCGGATTGGCGAGCAGCGCGTCCGGAGCCCCCTGCGCGAGCACACTGCCTTCGCTGAGAATATACGCGCGATCGCAGATGCCCAAGGTCTCGCGGACGTTGTGGTCGGTGATCAGGACGCCGATGCCGCGGTTCTTGAGGTGGGTCACGATTCGCTGGATCTCGCCGACCGAAATGGGATCGACGCCTGCAAACGGCTCGTCGAGGAGCATCAGGCGGGGCCTGGCGGCCAGCGCGCGCGCGATCTCGACGCGGCGCCGCTCACCGCCGGAAAGGCTGGCGCCATGCTGGTCGGCGACGTGCCCGACCTGCAGTTCGTCCATCAGGCTGTCGAGTTCGCGGTCGCGACCCTTGCTGTCGAGGTCGGGCCGCAGCTCCAGCACCAGGCGCAGGTTGTCGGCGACGCTGAGCTTGCGGAACACCGACGGCTCCTGCGGCAGGTAGCCGACGCCGAGCCTGGCGCGCGTGTACATCGGCTCGGCGGTGATGTCGCGGCCATCGAGCACGATCTGGCCCTCGTCCGCGGGCACCAGGCCGACGATCATGTAGAAACAGGTGGTCTTGCCGGCGCCGTTCGGACCGAGCAGGCCGACCACTTCGCCGGCATCGAGGGTCAATCCGAAGTCGCGCACGACCTCGCGCGACTTGTAGCGCTTGCGCAACCCTTGCGCGACCAGCATCAGCCGCCGCCTTGTGCAGGTGTGTCCGCCGTGGCGGGCTTGGTCGCTGCGGGTTTGCTCGGGGCGGCGCCTGCCGACTTCGGGTTGATGCGCATCTTGACGCGGCCATTGCCGCCGCCGCCGCTTTCGACGCGGCCGGTCTTCATGTTGTAGACGATGCGTTCACCGCTCATGTTGCCGCGGGGTTGTTCGATCTTGACGTTGCCGGTGAAGACGACGATCTCGGTATTGAGGTCGTAGTCCACCTTGCTGGCGCGCGCGGTCATCGGCGTGCCGTCGTCCATCTGCTGCTTGAGCACCACCGGCGATCCGGATAGCACCGCGCGGCTGGGATCGCCGTTACGGGTGCTGATGGTCGCCGTGTTCGAATCGATATCCAGCGAGCCCTGGTTGATCTTCACGCCACCCGACAGCACCGTCGGTGCGCTGTCGTCGAGGCCGCCTTCGGAACGGCCGGCGTCGATATCCATTGGCTGGTTGCGATCGGCGGTCTTGGCGGAGGCCACGTTCGCCGCCAGCATGCCGGCCGACAACAGGCTTACCGACAGGAGCGTAGGCAGGGCGAGCAGGGCCAGCGATGTCGATGGGGACTTAGCGCGACGGGACATAGCGATGCCTGACCTGCGACTTGAATTGGTAGCGTTTGCTGGCGAGATCCACCTGCATGCCACGGCCGGACATTGTAGAGCCGGGTTGGGTGATGGTCACGAGGCCGGGGGACGTGGCGCGGTTGGTGTCGGGGAAGACGTTCAGCTGCTCTGTGTTCATCCACGTCTCGCGCGCGTCTTCCTCGGGGCTGGTGGCGACCACATCGCCGCGCAGGCGCACTTCCTCATTGTCGGCGCTGACCCAGCCGGTCTTCGAGCGCACCTTCCAGTGGTTACCTTGCTTGTCGGGCAGCAGGAACAGCGGCGTGTCCAGCGACATGGTCTTGTCGCCCGGATTGCGTGCCAGCTTGGGCGCGCGCAGCGTGAAGGACTCCTTGCCCTGGTTGTCGAGCGCGATCAGCTCGAAATCGCGCAGCAGGTAGTCGGAGCGCTGGTCGCTGGCGATGATGGGCGCATCGTCTCGGCGATGCTGCCAGGCCGACCAGCCGCTGAGGATCGCGGCGACCAGCAGTACCAGCGTCATTGCGCCGCGCCAGCTCATGAGCGCCCGCCGTCGACGATGCTGCTATCTGGAGTGTTGCCATCGCCGAGCAGGGCTTCGAGCCGGCCCTGCGCAGCAAGCAGCAGGTCGCACAACTCGCGTGCGGCGCCTTCGCCGCCGCGCGCGACGGTGCGCCAGTGCGCACGCTCGCGCGTCCACGCATGCGCGTTGGCCGGTGCGATCGCGAAGCCGACCGCGCGCATCGCCGGCAGGTCGGGCAGGTCGTCGCCCATGAAGGCGACTTCATCGAGAGCAAGGCCGAGGCGCTCGCGGATCTCATGCACACGGGCGAGCTTGTCGGCGATCCGCGTGTGCACCTCCACGCCGAGTTCGGCGCCGCGCTTTTCCGCGATCGTGCTGTCGCGCGCAGTAATCATCGCGACGGCGATGCCGGTCTTGCGCAGCAGCACCAGCCCGAGGCCGTCGAGCACGTGGAAAGCCTTGGATTCGCGGCCGTCGCTATCGAAGCACAAGCGCCCGTCGGTCAGCGTGCCGTCGACGTCGAAGCACGCCAGCCGGATCTTCGCGGCGCGCGCCAGCACATCGGCGGGGTAGTCACTGAGGCGGGAGTAGGGCATGAGGGAAGGTGCTGGTTCCGGTTTGTCGGCTATGGCCGTCGATCCATGGCGGAAAGCTGCTGATCCAGCAACCTGCGACCCTCAAACGACAACCTTGTCTTTAGACCACTCTAGCGCGCAACAGGTCATGAATATTGAGCGCACCGACCACGCGGCGTTCGCCGTCGATGACCAGCAGCTGCGTGATCTTGTGTGTTTCCATCAGGCGCGCGGCTTCCACCGCCAGCGCATCGGCATCGATGGTGACCGGCGTGCGCGTCATCACGTCGACGATGCGCGTGCTGCGCACGTCGATGCGGGCATCGGCGAGCGTACGGCGCAGGTCGCCATCGGTATAGAGGCCGAGCAGGCGGCCGTCGCCGTCGACGACGGCGGTCATGCCCAGGCGCTTGCGGCTCATCTCCAGCAGCACGTCGCTGAGCATGGCGTCCTCGCGCACGCGCGGTGCGTCGTCGCCGGCATGCATCACGTCGGCGATATGCAGCAGCAGGCGCCGTCCGAGCGCGCCCGCCGGATGCGAGCGGGCGAAGTCGTCGGCAGTGAAACCGCGCGCGTCGAGCAGCGCGACCGCCAGTGCATCGCCCATCGCCAGTGATGCGGTGGTGCTGGAGGTCGGCGCGAGATCGAGCGGGCAGGCTTCGGCCGGGACGCTGACGTCGAGGTGCACATCCGATTCGCGCGCCAGCGTCGATTGCGGACGCCCGGTCATCGCCAGCACGCGGTTGCCCTGGCGCTTGAGCACGGGCAGCAGGGTCAGCAGTTCATCGGTTTCGCCCGAATACGACAGCGCCAGCACGACATCGGCATCGGTGATCATGCCGAGGTCGCCGTGCCCGGCTTCGCCCGGATGCACGTAGAAACTGGGCGTGCCGGTGGAGGCGAGCGTGGCCGCGATCTTGCGCGCGATGTGGCCCGACTTGCCCATGCCGCTGCAGACCACGCGGCCGCTACAGGCCAGGATCAGGCGGCAGGCTTCCGAGAACGCGCCGTCGATGCGCGCGGCAATGGCTTGCAAGCCTTCGATCTCGATCTCGATCACGCGCCGGCCACTGGCGGCGAGCGACGCATCGCTGGCAGGGGTGCTGCCGGGGGACAGGCTTGAAGGCAGGGTGGACTGGTCGGCCATTTCGGTCGAGGGGGCTTTCCGCTAGGCTAATCCATTCATTTTACGTGGTTCGCACCTGCAAGGCCCATGAACGCCGAAACCATCCGAACTTTGATCGAACAGGGCCTGCCCGGGGCGCAAACCGTGGTGCAGGGCGACGATGGCGTGCATTTCGAGGCCACCGTGATCAGCGATGCCTTCCGCGGCAAGCTGCCATTGGCCCGTCACCGGCTGGTCTACGCCACGCTCGGCGACTTGATGGGCGGCGAGATCCACGCGCTGGCGCTGCGCACGCTGACGCCGGAAGAGGCGGCGCGGTGAGGGCTCCTGCAGCGCATCCACCCGGATGAAGTCCGGATTGCGCCGCCGATTGAGCTGTTGGATGGGACACACCATCTCCCTGCGCGTCATCCGCGCGCTTCTGAATTAATCCGCGGCAAAAAGCCTCCCTCCCTTTTCCGGACCCTGCCATTCCCATGCAGAAAATCGTAGTCACCGGCGGCGTGCCGCTCGAAGGCGAAGTGCAGATTTCCGGTGCCAAGAACGCCGTGTTGCCGATCCTGTGCGCGACGCTGCTTGCCGACGGGCCGGTCGAGATCGGCAACGTGCCGCACCTGCACGACGTGGTCACGACGGCGAAACTGCTGGCCGAACTCGGCGCCGGCATCACCATCGACGAAGGCACGATCGGCAAAGGCAGTGGCATCGTCGTTGATCCGCGCAGCGTGCGCAGTCATGTCGCGCCGTACGAACTGGTCAAGACCATGCGTGCATCGATCCTGGTGCTCGGGCCGCTGCTGGCCAAATATGGTGCGGCGGAAGTGTCGCTGCCGGGCGGTTGCGCGATCGGATCGCGGCCGGTCGATCTGCACATCAAGGCGATGCAGGCGCTGGGCGCCGAGGTCACGGTCGAACACGGGTTCATC
>JACMKK010000351.1 GCA_014380115.1 Luteimonas sp.
GCCACTGCCGTGCCCAGGAAAACGGTGAGGAACAGCGGGTTGATGACCACCACGTTGATCGACTGCATGGCGGCAATGCCGTGAGCCGGCGGCAATCTCGCCAGTGCCTGCATGATGAAGCTGGAAAATGCGAAGAAAATGCCGGCGACCAGTCCGCAACCGAGTGCCGAGAGGAGCGTCAGGGCAGTGAGCATGCTGTCTCCCGAATCCGGATGTGTACACGGCGATGCGCGAGCATCGCCGTCCAGGATCTGAGCATAGCCGCGCTTGGGCCGCTGTGACCGGCTGACCACTCCCTGCCGCCGACTTGCACGCACGGGCCGGCAAGCACCGCTTCACCATCACCCCCGGGGGCCAATCCTGATGAAGCCTGGGCGCCTTGAGGGTAGATTGCCGCATTGCTTCCGGAGAACACGTAATGTCTTTCCAGATCTTCGTCAGTGCGCTACTCGCGTCCACGCTGCTCGCCAGCCCCGCGATCCGTGCGTCAGAGAGCGACGACGTCGCCGCGATCCTGCAGGTGGAACGTGATACCTGCGCTGCGTTCGAGCGCGAAGACGCGCAATGGCTGGCACGGCATCTGCATCCGACCTTCACGCTGACCAGTTCGACAGGCAAGGTCACGACGCGCGAGGACGAAGTGGCGGACCTGGAAAGCGGGACGAAGTACGACGTGTTCCGCAATCGCGATTCGAAAGTGCGGCTCTACGGCGATGCGGCCGTCGTCACCGGCATCACCGAAGTCGGCGGCAGCAGCGACGGCAAGCCGTACGCGTTGGAATTCCAGTTCACCGACACCTATGTGCGCACGCCCGAGGGTTGGTCGATGGTGGCCAGCCACGCTTCGAAGCTGCCAGCGAAACCTTAAGCCCGGTCGTCGGGAAGGCCCGCGCCTTGTCGAGGTCGTCGACATGGAGGAAGGGCGTGAATCTTATCGCCGCCTGACCTGCGCCATCCGCCCGGTTGGAACCTGCATGCAAGCGCACGTGTCGTTGTCCGAAAACGGCGAGCAATCCGCCACATGACGCGGCATACATAGCCTGCGCGACGAATGCGTCGTGCACGCGACAGCTGCTGATCCTCTCCCCATCCCCGGCTACGCACGCGCAGCCGCAACGGCACCGTTTGGCCCATGGAGATCATATGAACACCATGAAGACATCCATCGCTCGATCCCTCCTGCCCGCCGCCATGCTGCTGGCGGGCTTCGCCCACGCCGGCGATCCCGGCAAGCAACAAGGCAAGCAACACGGCAAGCAGCTTGGTTACCAACTCACGAGGCTGGATTCGCTCGGCGGCACGTCGAGCGTCGGCGCCAGCATCAACGAACTCGGCTGGGTCGCGGGACGCTCCAACACGCTCGTCGGCAACATCCGGCACGCGGCGCTGTGGCGCAACGGACAGCTGAAGGATCTCGGCACGCTCGGTTCACCGGACAAGACCAGCGCCGTGCCGTGGCCGGTGAAGAACCTGCGCGGCATCGTCTCGGGCATTTCGTACACGGACGAACCGGATCCCAATGGCGAGGACTGGAGTTGCAGCGCGTTCATCGCATCGTCGGGCACCCGCTGCCTCGGTTTCCGCTGGCAGGACGGCGTGATGACGCCGCTGTATCCGTTCCCGGGCGGTACCCACAGCTTCGCCACGGCCACGAACAACTTCAAACAGACGGTCGGCTGGGCTGAAAACCATGTCGAGGACTCGACCTGCACGGGAACGCAGAAACTGCAGTTCCGCGCCGCGATCTGGGGGCCTCACGGCAATATCCAGCGCGAGCTGCCGCCGCTGCCCGGCAAGGACGCCAACGGCGTTCGCGATACGTCGACCGCCGCGACCGCGATCAACGACAGCGGTCAGGTAGTCGGCATTTCAGGCATCTGCGACGTCGCGGTCGGGCGCCTCAGCGCGAAGCACGCGGTGCTGTGGGAGCGCGGCAAGCCGACCAAACTCGGCGACCTGGGCATCAAGGCCTGGAACACGCCGAACATGATCAACCAGCGCGGCGATATCGTCGGTTTCGCGCCGATCCCCGACGACAATCCCGCCGACGATCTGGACAGCCCCACGCTCCGTGCCTTCGTCAAGCTGCGTGGCCAACCGATGCGTAACCTCAGGACGCTCAACGACGCCGGCGTCAGCAGCACGGCCAAGAGCATCAACGAATGGCGCCAGGTGGTCGGCCAGTCCTGCGACGCTGCCGGCGAGTGCCGCGCCTTCCTCTGGCGCGACGGCGTGATGACCGACTTCAACCTGCTCGTCGACGACAAGGAGGATCTGCTGACCATCGCCAACGACATCGACAATTTCGGCAGGATCACCGGCCAGGGCTTCGACAACGAGACCAGTACGTTCTTCGCTTTCGTGGCGACGCCGGTCTGGAAGTAAGGCAGGCACGTCGCCGCCGCTTCACGGGGGACGAGGGGAGCATGGGTTGCCCTCGTCCTTTTTTTTATGCAGGCGCCGCACGGACCAAGCTGAACGAAAATAATTCCGCCGGACTTGTCGATTTCCGTGTCGCCACTTCGTCGTTTCGACAAGAGCCCAGATCAAGGGGGCTCGAGACCCGAAACGAGGAGACCGACATGCGATTCATGGCGATAGTGAAGGCGAACAACGACAGCGAGGCCGGCGTGATGCCGAGCGAGCAGCTGCTGACCGAGATGGGCAAGTTCAACGAGGAACTGGTCAAGGCCGGCGTGATGCTCGCCGGAGAGGGTCTGCACCCGAGCTCGAAGGGCGCGCGGGTCCGTTTTTCCGGCAGCAAGCGCACGGTGATCGACGGTCCGTTCCCGGAAACGAAGGAACTGGTCGCCGGGTTCTGGCTGTTGCAGGTCAAGTCGAAGGAAGAAGCGATCGAGTGGATCAAGCGCTGCCCGAACCCGATGGACGGCGAATCGGAGATCGAGCTGCGCCAGGTGTTCGAGGCCGAGGATTTCGGCGCGGAGTTCACGCCCGAACTGCGCGAGCAGGAACAACGCCTGCGCGCGCAAACAGCCGCGCAGCAGTAGCGGCAACAGCGACTGCACCGCCGACCACCGGTGCAAGCGTGGCGTATCGGGCGATCGCGTCCGGTCGCGCGCCGTGCGACTGCGAAACCGGACCATTCGAACAACCCCTGGAGCCAGCATGAAACTCAACACCTATCTCAACTTCGACGGCGATTGCCGGGCAGCGTTCGAGTTCTACGCGCAGCTGCTGGGCGGCAAGATCGCGATGATGATGTCGTTCGCCGAATCGCCCGGATGCGATGGCATGCCGGCACAGGCTTTGGACAAGATCATGCATGCCCGTCTCGTGATCGGCGACGACCTGCTGATGGGCACCGACGCCACGCCGGAGTATCCGCACCAGGGCATCAACGGTGCCCACGTGACGATCAACGTCGGCGAGCCCGCCGAAGCGGATCGCATCTTTGCCGCGCTGGCCGAAGGCGGCAAGGTCGAACTGCCGATCCAGGAAACTTTCTGGGCCAAGCGTTACGGCATCGCCGTGGACCGCTTCGGCGTGCCGTGGATGGTCAACTGCGAACAGGCAGCCTGATCCCGCGCCGTCGGGAGCACTCGCCATGTCGATGCTGTCGCTGCTGGTCCTTCGCCACCTGCGTCCGTTGCCCGGACGCACGCAGGCGACCACGAGCGTGCCGGACCAGGCCTGGGGATCACCATCGACGGAACAGGCTCCGCGCCGCGTCGAGGACGACGATCCATCGAGCGACGCGGAAACCAACGATCGTGACTGACCAGCACATCCGATGGCATCGATCCACCACAACAACCCCTCACGCGAACGGAGTCCATCATGAGCACATTGACCATCGTCCTGTCCGTCATCGCGATCCTGATCGTCGGCGTGCTCGTCGTCGCCGCGACCAGGCCGGATGCCTTCAGCACGCAACGCAGTACCAGCATGCGCGCGCCAGCGGAGCGCATCTTTCCGCTGATCAACGACCTGCGCGCTCACGAGTCCTGGTCGCCGTTCGACAAGCCGGATCCCGCGACGACGAAAGTCCATAGCGGCGCCGCCCAGGGCGAAGGGGCTTTGTACGAATGGGATGGCAAGGGTCAGGCCGGCTCCGGCCGGATCGCGATCACCAAGTCGCATCCGTTCTCGCAGATCGTGATGCAGCTGGACATGCTCAAGCCGATCAGGGCCAGCAACACGGTCGTGTTCTCGCTGGAGCCGCGACCTGATGCCACCCTCGTCACTTGGGCGATGCACGGCAACACGCCCTATCTCGCGAAGATCCTGCATCTGTTCTTCAACATGGACCGGATGGTCGGCAAGCAATTCGAGACCGGCCTCGACAACCTGAAGGCGATCGTGGAGCGGTGAGCGGTTTGCAGCGCCAGGCGTGATTGGAGTGCGGCCGGGCATTCGATGCCAGTTGTCGAAGGACGGGCATGAACATCGCTGCTTCCATGTGCCCGTCCTGACCGCCGCTAACGTGCTGGCGATGTGCAGGCTGGGTGGATCCGGCTTCGGAGCGCGCGCGATCGCCTTGTGCCGGTCGTCTCGAAATGGTCTGATCAGCGGCCATGACGGTCTCCGACACCCACCGCACCATCGACGCCGTCTGGCGCATCGAATCGGCCCGGCTGATCGCCGGGCTCGCGCGCATGTTGCGCGATGTCGGACTGGCCGAGGAACTCGCGCAGGACGCGCTGGTCGCCGCGCTGGAGAAGTGGCCGCAGTCCGGCGTGCCCGACAATCCGGGTGCCTGGCTGATGGCCACCGCCAAGCACCGCGCCATCGATCGCCTGCGCCGTAGCAAGCTAGCGCAGCGCAAGCACGAGGAACTCGGCCGCGAACTGGAAACCGAATGGCAGGACAGCGCGGCGGAATTCGAGGCGGCGCTGGACGACGATATCGGCGACGACCTGCTGCGGCTGGTCTTCACCGCCTGCCATCCGGTGCTCTCGACCGAAGCGCGCGTGGCACTGACGCTGCGCTTGCTCGGCGGCCTGGCGACGGACGAGATCGCACGCGCCTTCCTCGTCCCGGAACCGACCATCGCCCAGCGCATCGTGCGCGCCAAGCGCACGCTGGCCGAGGCGCGCGTGCCGTTCGAGGTGCCGCGTGGCGACGAACTGGTCGAACGTCTGTCCTCGGTGCTCGGCGTCATCTACCTCATCTTCAATGAAGGCTACTCGGCGACGGCCGGCGACGACTGGATGCGGCCGGCGCTGTGCGACGAGGCCTTGCGGCTCGGCCGCATCGTCGCCGAACTGGTACCGCAGGAACCGGAAGTGCATGGCCTGGTCGCGCTGATGGAGATCCAGGCCTCGCGCGCGCATGCGCGCGTCGATGCCTCAGGAACGCCGGTGCTGCTGCTCGACCAGGATCGCGCGCGCTGGGACCACGTGCTGATCGGTCGCGGCCTTGCGGCGCTGGAACGCGCCGGCAAGCTCGGCGGCGCGCGCGGTCCTTATGCCTTGCAAGCCGCGATCGCCGCCTGCCATGCGCGTGCGCACGTGGCCGAGGAAACCGACTGGGCTCGGATCGCTGCGCTCTACGACGCCCTGGCGCAGCTTTCGCCCTCGCCGGTCGTCGAACTCAATCGCGCCGTCGCGCTGTCGATGGCGTTCGGCCCCGCCGCCGGCCTCGAACTCGTCGACACGCTCACAGCGGAACCGGCGCTGGCGAACTACCACCTGTTGCCGAGCGTGCGCGGCGACCTGTTGTTCAAGCTCGGCCGCCATGACGAAGCGCGCACCGAATTCGAACGCGCGGCCGGACTGACGCGAAACGTGCGTGAGCGCGATCTGCTGCTCGAGCGCGCCCGCGCCTGCACGCAGGCGTAGCGGTCGCGCCTGCAGGGCGCTCGAACACCGGGACTGCCGTCTAACAGGACGAGCCGCAACGATCGCGCGTTGCGACATCGTCTATTCGGCTTTCGCCTGCTCGGCTTGCACGGCCTCGACCTGGATGCGCAGCGTCACGTCCATGCTGAAACCATAATCCTTGCCGGCATCGATGCCGAATTCATCGCGCTTGAGCGTCGCGTACGCATCCGCACCGCACACTTCGCGCTTGAGCATCGGATGAGGCATGCACTTGAAGCTGTTGATCTTGAGTTCGACCGGCCTGGTCACGCCGTGCAGCGTGAGATCGCCGACCAGCCGCGTCGGCACGCCGTCGGCGAAGCTCGCGAGCTTGCCCTTGTAGGTCGCCTGCGGGTAGCGCGCAACGTCGAACAGTTCGGGTTGCAGCATATGCTCGTTCAACTTGTCGTGGCCGAAATCGATGCTCGACATGTCGACGGTCACGTCGACGGTTCCCGTGCCTGCCGCCTTGTCGAGCGTCACCTTGCCGGCGGTCTCGTTGAACTTGCCGCGCCAGACCGAAATGCCCATGTGATTGGCTTCGAGGCTCGGATAGGTGTGCTCGGGATCGATGCTGTAGTTCACCACCGCCGCCGATACGGCGTTGCTGGCGATCAGGGTGGCCAGCGAAATCGCCAGCAACGTGGTCGTTCGAAATCTGCGCGTCGTCATGTACATCTCCTAGGTGGCGTGGTGGCCGGAACTGCCGGCTCTACTCTGACGACGAACCAGGCATCGCTGGATCGACAAACCTGGCGATCTTTTTTCAGGCCTGCCTCGGACGAATCGTCTCCGGCACTTATCCATTGCCCACTTCGCCCTGCAGGTACGCACCGAGCGCATCCAGCAGGTCTTCCGTGCCCTGCTTGCGCTGCGCCGGCATGTCGAAGCCGTCGAGGAACGCGCCCTGCTCGGTATAGACCAGCCGCGTGCCTGCAGCGGCGGTCTTGAATTCCACCGTTGCCAGCGACACCGAGATGCGCTTGTCATCCATGTGCATGTCGTACGTGGACACGATGCGCTCGCCGGGCACGATGTCCTGGTAGCGGGCGTCGTAGTGGTGCACCGGACCGCCGGGCGGACCGCCGCTGACGCGCTCGCGGCCGCCGACACGGAAGTCGAGTTCGTGGTCGGACGACTCCCATTCGTCCGGACCCACGAACCAGCGCGCCTTGGCTTTGGGGTCGGCCCACGCGGCGAATACCTGCGCAGGCGCGGCATCGTAGTTGCGTTCGATGACGAAGGTGGCATGGGTGACGGATCGTTCGGTCATTGCGGACTCCTTCACTTGTCGTCGTCGCTCGGGAAGAGCGCGAAGTAGGGTTGCGCCTCGGCCAGCACGCGGGCATACGAGGGCCGCTGCATCAGGCGTTGCCGGTAGGCGAAGAGATGCGGATGGCTTTCAGCGAACGGCTGCACCTTGTCGGCGTAGAACAGCGCGGGAGCGGCCGCGCAATCGGCCATGCTGAAGTGGTTGCCCAGGGCCCAGGTCCTGGCCGACATGTCTTTTTCGAGCATGTCGCATGCGACCCGCAATTGCGCCCTGGCGTGCTCGACGCCATGCGGATCGTGCCGGTCTTGCGGACGCAGACGGTCGCCGACGATCTTCTGCATCGGCTCGTGCACATAAAGGTCGAAGAAGCGATCGCGCAGGCGTGCATTGCGGGCGAGGTCGGGATCTTCGGGGACGAGTCGCACCTGGCCCGGGTAGTGCTGCGCCAGGTACTCGATGATGATGCTCGACTCGGGAATGGTCTCGTTCCTGCTCTCGTCGCGCAGCACGGGAAACTTGCCGATCGGCCAGACCGCCAGGAATTCCGCGCGCGCGCTGGGTTCGCCGAGATCGACGAGGTGCGGCACGAATGGCGTGTCGTTCTCGTAGAACGCGATCAGCGCCTTGTGGCAGAACGATGCGAGCGGATGGAAGTAGAGTTTGAGCGACATGCCGGCGGGTTCCTTGCATTCTGGCTGTGCATCGCGCGTCGGTGGATCGCGCCGTCAATCCTTCGCGTGCTCCCGCTGCACCTGCGCCTGCAGCTTGTCGAGCAACTCCGCCCAACCCTGCTCGCGCCGGCTCGCGGTATCGAGGCCGTCGAGGAATGCGCCCTGTTCGGTGTAGACCAGCCGCGTGCCGCCGCCGTCGGGTTTTAATTCGACGGTGGCCAGCGACGCCGAGATGAGCGCCGCGTCCTGCTTCATCGTGTAGGCATAGACGATACGTTGGCCGGGCACGATGTCCTGGTACAGCGTGTCGTTGGCGTAGGTCGGTTCGCCGGGCTTCTGGCGGAAGCGTCCGTGTTCGCGTCCGCCGACGCGGAAATCCTGTTCGTACTCGGAGAGCTCCCAGGCATCGTCGCGCACGAACCAGCGATCGCGCGCGGCCGGGTCGGCCCAAGCGGCGAAGACGCGCGCAGGCGCAACAGCGAAGTCGCGTTCGATGACGAAAGTAGCGTGGGTGACGGAGCGTTCGGTCATGGTCATCTCCTCAGGTCTGGTCGGGTCAGGTCTGTTCGGGTCAGGTCTGGTCAGGACCGGGCTTGTCCGAAGCTGCGGATTCGGCGAGGAACACACCGAGCCGGTCGAGGCGGCGCACCCAGCCCGCACGGCGCTCGTTGATCCATTGTTCCGC
>JACMKK010000352.1 GCA_014380115.1 Luteimonas sp.
CCGCCGACACCACCGACTCCGTCCGCACCGCCGAAGAGCGCCATGACTCCGCCGGCACCCGTGGCGCCGCGCATCGCACAGCTTCGCGCCATCGCGATGACCGTTGCGCAGGGCGTGTCGCACACCTGGACCTACGACGACGATGACCCGATGGCGCCATTGCCGCCGGTCCCGCCGACGCCACCCGCGGCGCCGCCACCGCCTGTTGCGCCTGCGCTGGTCAATTGAGCCTTTCCCGCCTCGACAGCGATCGCGGCAAACCTCGCGACATACCAGCGATTCCGGCGGCGGCGTAACACGAGGTTCGACTCGTGTCAGTCGGCGCCGTCGCGTGCCGTCGACGCTGGCGCGGGCTCGACCCAGGCAGCGAACACCTGGTCGATCGCGGCGTCGGCGACTTGCTTGCCCTTTTCGAGTTCGCCCGCCTGCGTGAACAGCGGGATGATCATCGCCATGCCGTCGATCTTCGTCTTCAGACGCGGTCCCGGTGGCTTCGACAGGAATACATCCCAGCGCGTCCGCACCCTGGCCCAGTAGGCGCTGGTCGCTTCCCAGTACCTGTACGCCGGCTTGAAATCGACGTCGGTCGTCTTCTGGTAGTCGTTGAAGCCGAACTCGCGCGCCAGCTCCACCTGCGTGCCGTCGGGCTTGCGCAGCACCTTGGTGTTGAACTGCTCGTGCGTCCAGCCGCCGGGCGTGATGGTGTGGCGGTTGATCGCGGAAACCGCGTTGTAGTCGCTGCGCTTGGTGTACTCGCGCCGAGGCAGCGGACGCCAGGTCGGGTCGCTGGTCCAGGTGGCGATGCCGTTGGCATAGGTCCACTTGCCGGTGCCGCAGTAGCGTGGCGCATCACTGACCTCGTACACGCATTGCGTCCAGGCGCCGGCGGTCTTGCTGGCAGGCAGCGTGTGCACGGTCCAGGTCTGGTCAGCGCTGAACTCGAAGCGGCTCGGCGCCTCGTAGCTCCAGTCCTGGCGCCAGTGCTTGGTGACATGGCCGCTCTTCTCGTCGACCAGGATGTGCTGGAGCACGATCTTCGTCGGCGAGTCCTGCACCACGATCACCGTTTCGTTGCCGCCGCTGCGCATCGCCGGAGCGCGTTCGTAGCCGGGCTGCAGCAACACTGTCTCGTCGAAGGCGAAGTCGACGAGGTATTCGCCGTGCATGGTGAGGATCGAACTGCGATCGCGCGCGGGATCGGATGCAGCGTCCGTCTTGACGATGTCCTGCGCGCCGGCGGCGCCGCTTGCCAGCGCCGTCATCGTCAGCGCCCCTGCCCATGTAAACCTCATGCGTGTCCCCTCAGGTTGAGCCGGACCAGAGGAAACACTTCCTCCGTCTGCCGGGTGTTCGCCAATGCGGCCTGCGCCGCGGCCAATGCCGCCTGCCGGCAGCAGCAATCCTCCACGAACGCTTCGCCCTCGACGCCTTCGTCACGCGCGATGCGGCGCGCGGCGACCGCTCCCAGCGTCGACAGCGGGGCCAGGCTCGCAGCCAGCACCGATTGCTCGGAAAAGCCGAAACCGGGACTGCAGCGCAGGGCGTGCAGACGCAGCACGCTGGCCTGCCAGCGCTCGCCTCGCATGCGGCCGGCGAGGCGCGACCATAGACGTTCGCCGATGCCCGCACCCTGCCGGACTTCGTCTCGTCTCGACAGCGTTGCCGCCAGTTGTTCCCAGGCCAGGAAATCGCTGTCCGGCAGCAACGATAGGCGCCAACAGCAACGGCCGTCGCGATCGTAGAACGACAGGTATTCGCGCAGGCCGTCACTGTCGAGACTGCTACGCGCTTCCGCGCGCACCGCTTGCGCCCAGCCAGCCAGTTCGCCGCCGGTCTGTACGCGGTGCAGGCACAGCACCGTGCCGAGCGCGGCCAGCTGTCGCGGCTGCGGCAGGCGCGGGGCAGGCACGTCGGTGTTGCGCAGGATGGCTTGCATCATCGCATCACCACTCGACGGCGAGGCTGAGCGACAGGTTGCGCCCCGGGGCGGTGTAGCGGTCCAAAGTGGCACTGGTGGCGCTGACAAGTGCGATGTCGCCGGCTTCCGAATACTTGCGGTCGGCCAGGTTGAACACGCCGACGTTGAATTTTGCGCCCGGCGCGAAACGCCAGTGCGCGAGCAGGTCAATCACACCGTAACCGGCCTGCCGGTACAGCGTCGGGTCGGACACGCGCTGCTTGCGGCCGGCGAAACGGCCGGCAAGCTCCGCCCCCCAGGCGTCGGCGTCGTAGGCGACGCCGAGCGTTGCAGTGAGCGGGTCGACCGAATCCAGCGGGAGGCCCTCGGTGCGGTTGTCGCCACGCGCGTACGCTGCCGCACCCCGCACAGACCATCCCTGCAATGCATCGGAGAAAGCGTCGAGATCCATGCCGGCCTTGATTTCGGCGCCGTAGATGCGTGCATCGGCGATGTTCTGCGACTGGAACACCGATAGGCCGCTGGGGCCAAGCGTGGGATCGAAGCCGATGAAGCGGATCGATTCGATGAAATTGTCGTAGCGGTTGTAGTAGGCCGACACGCTGACGTAGACAGCGTCGCCGGCGAAGCGCAGGCCGGCTTCTACGCCGTCGCTGGTTTCGGGCTCGAGATCTGGATTGGCGATGGCCGTATAGCCGAAATCCATGTTGGTGAAGCCGATGTTGACGTCGTTGTACGGCGGCGAGCGGAACCCGCGCGCGTAACCGCCGAACAGCGACCAGTCTCCGGCGAAATGCCAGACCGCTCCGAGCTTCGGCGAGACATTGGTTTCACTGAGGTCGCTGGTGGCGACGCCGGGGTTGTCCTCGGCGAAGATGTTGTCGACCTCGGGTCGCAACTTGTAATAGTCGACGCGAACCGCGGGGATCAGGCGGAAGTCACCGTCGGCGAATGCGATCTCGTCCTGCAGGTACAGCGCCGCGCTGGCGGTTTCGCTGATCGGGAAATCGCGGACGTGGAACGTATCGGGCGATACGACCGGCGTGACCACGCCGGTATTGAGGAAGATTCTGCGGCCGTCGCGCTTCTGCTTGGTCTCGGTTCGCGAGACGTCCAACCCGTAGCCGAGGTCGTGGTGCACCGCGCCGGTATCGAAGGCCTTGCGGAAATTTGCCTGCACGCCGTAAAGGCGTTGGTCGAAGTTGAACTCACGCTCGCGACGATCGGGGCCGGACGACAATGAGCGTTCCTCGACTGTGCCCTGCGTGGTTTCGCTGTCCTGGCGATATATCTGCCAGTCGAGGCTGTCGGCGAAGGAGGCCTCGATCGCGTCGATTTCATGGCCGAACGACACGCGCGCACGCGTCTGGTGGTCGTGGCCGAGCACGCGCGTATTGATCGCGCCGGTCAATGGCTGCAAGCCGCGCGAAGTCAGCACGTCGGTGTCGATCTCGTCCTCGTTGCCTTCGATCGTCAACATGAAGCGCTGGTCCGCACCCGGCGCGTACGCGAGCTTGCTCAGCAGGCTGCGACCATCACGTTCCTGCGGATTGGGTAGCGTGCGCGTGCTGCCGGTGCCGCCGACATCGCCCTGGTTCTCGGTCTCCATGCCCTGGCGGTGGCTGACGGCAATCAATCCCGACCAGCGCTCGCCGCCGAACGCGGCCGTGGCGCCGCCGAACAGGCCTTCCCAACTGCCCTCGTAACCGAGCTTGAAGCCGAAGTAGGCATCCTTGCCTTCCCCCAGATAGTCCGACGGATCCTTGGTGATGAACGACACCACGCCCCCGAGCGCGTCGGAGCCGTAGAGCGAGCTGGTCGGGCCGCGCACCACTTCCACGCGCTTGAGCGTGTCGAGATCGACGAAGTTGCGGTTGGCGTTGGAGAAGCTGCCGATCGAGAACGCGTCCGACACCGGGATGCCATCGGTCTGGATACGGACGCGGTTGCCGCCGAGTCCGCGGATGCGGATGTCGCCGAGTCCGAAGCGGCCGAAACCCGAGGTAACGGTGATGCCGGGTTCGTAGCGGAACAGGTCCTTGAGGTCGCGCGTGAGCGTCTCGTCCATGCGCTCGCGATCGATCACGTCGACGGTGTTGGGCACGTCCTCGATGACGCGCTCGGTGCGCGTCGCGGTCACCACGATGCGATCGAAGTCGGTGGCGGAGGTGCCGGCGGCGGCACTGGCATCAACCGGGATGGCGGCGGCGGTCTGCGCGTTCGCCAACATAGGCAAGGCGAGCGAGAGCGCAATGAAGAGCAGGGTCGGACGCATTTGGCACTCGCTGTGAATGGAGCGGCGGAGTGCTGGCGTCCGGCGGGCCGGGGCTGGCGGGTGTTGGAGGGACGCTCGCCTGCCGCGAAGGCCGTCTTGCGGCAGGCATCGCGGCGAGCGCTTGCGCGGTGATCGTCTACTTCGTCAGGATCAGTTTGTCGTTGCGCGTATGGCGCAGGCGATAGCAGTCGTTGCCGTGCCGGATCAGCACCTCGCGCTGCCCTTGCAGCAGGCGCAGGCTTTCGACTTCAGGCAGTGCCAATGCAGCCGGCGCGCGTTCGGGCCGGCTATCCGGCTGCGGAGGATGGGGAGGACGGACGGCTAGCATGCGGCGGCTCCAGCAGGTGTTCGCCCCAAATGCTAATGATTCTCATTTGTAAGTCAAGCAGTGTTGGGTCAGGGCTGACTATCAGCCGGCGGCGGCGGCCTCGATCTTGTCCCAGGTCGGGTCGTCGTACGCGTCGACCAATTTCAGCGCCTCGAGGTTCTGCAGCAATTGCTCGACGCGGCTGGCCCCGAGCATCACGGTGGAGACGTGCGGGTTGCGCAGGCACCAGGCGACCGCCAGCGGGGCCGGCGCCACGCCCAGTTCGTCGGCGATTGCGGTAAAGCGCCGCGCGCGCTCGATGCGCCCCGCCTCGCCGATGACTCCGCGCCGCAACCAGGCATTGTCCTCGATGCCGAGCCGCGCATCCGCCGGGACGGTGGCGTTGTACTTGCCGGTGAGCAAGCCCGAAGCCAGCGGCGACCAGATGGTGGTGCCGAGACCGAGTTCGTCGTACAGCGATGCATACTCGAGTTCCACGCGCTCACGATGCAGCAGGTTGTACTGCGGCTGTTCCATCCTCGGCGCATGCAGCCGATGGGCGCGCGCGATCCTCGCCGCTTCGCGGATCTCCGCGGCCGACCACTCCGACGTGCCCCAGTACAGCACCTTGCCCTGCTGGATCAGGTCATGCATGGCCCACACGGTCTCCTCGATCGGCGTTTCCGAGTCAGCGCGATGGCAAAAATACAGATCGAGATAATCCACGCGCAGACGCTTGAGCGCGGCATGGCAGGCATCGTGGACGTGCTTGCGTGACAGGCCTTTCTGGGTCGGTCGCGGCGCGTCCACCGCGCCGAAGAACACCTTGCTCGATACGCAATAGCCATCACGCGGCAACCGCAGATCGGCGATGACGTCGCCCATCACCCGCTCGGCCTCGCCGTTGGCGTAGGTCTCGGCATTGTCGAAGAAGTTGATGCCGTGGTCCCAGGCCGCCGCGATCAGGTTGCGCGCCTCGCCGCGCCCGACCTGCGCGCCGAACGTCATCCAGGCGCCGAACGACAGCGCCGAAAGCTGCAGGCCCGAGGTTCCGAGGCGGCGATATTGCATGCGGGCGACTCCTGATGGCTGGCCCTAGTGTAACGACGCGGTTTTGCGGCCCGCGACCGCGAATCGTTACAATGGCCGCACTTCCTCCTCCGGGGAGTAGTCCATCCGCGGGCAAGCAGCTTCTGCGCATGCCGGCGGGACCACGCGTCAACACACTTGGCCAGCAGGCCATGGCGCGCGGGCAGCGATCGAACGATCGCTACGGGCAAGACCGAAGGCAGGCGTTGCGCCACCCGGGCCGGGCTGCGTGGCGTCCGCCTTCGCCTCCGCGCGAATGCCCGGCCCCGGAAACCCGATGCAAACCCTGCATGCCCTGTCCACGCTCGGACTATCGACGCTGGCCGTCGCCGTCGCCGAAATCGGCGACAAGACACAACTGCTGGCACTGCTGCTGGCCGCGCGCTTCCGCAAGCCGCTGCCGATCATTGCCGGCATCCTCGTCGCCACCCTGCTCAACCACGCACTCGCGGCCTGGCTCGGCGCGCTGGTCGTGCAGTGGCTGTCGCCGGAAGTCCTGCGCTGGATCGTGGCCGGCAGCTTCCTGGCCATCGCGCTGTGGGCGCTCAAACCCGACACGCTCGACGAGGGCGGCCAGCACCTGCCTGCGCGCGGGGCGTTCATTGCCACCACGATCGCCTTCTTCCTCGCCGAGATCGGCGACAAGACGCAGATCGCCACCGTGCTACTGGCGGCGAAGTATTCGCCGCTATGGCAGGTGATCGCCGGCACCACCCTGGGCATGCTGATCGCCAACGTGCCGGTGGTGGCGCTGGGACATCGTTTCGCGCACCGGCTGCCGCTGGCGGCGGCGCGGATCGCCGCTGCGATCTTGTTCCTGCTGCTGGCGCTATGGGTGGCGCTGCGCGGAGCAGGCTGAGGTGACCGATTGCACGATCGTGCGGGAACGCCACGCCGGCACGTTATGCTTCGGCCCGGAGTCACGCTGGGGATCGCATGGGCGCATCGACGCAATGGTTACGCGACCTCGCCACCACGCTGCTGGGGCGGCCGGACGAGATCATGCTCGAGCTCGGTGCCGGCGGCGAACTGCTCGTCGCGCGCATCCGCGCGCTGCTGTCGGCATTGATCCTGCTGCTGCCGCTATTGAATGCTGTGGCGGGCGGCAATTCGAGCGAAGTGCTGATCGGCCTTGGCGCGGCGATCTTCATCAACATCATGGCGCAGGTCTGGCTGGCACTGGCGCGCGCGCGCCGTCGCCACAGCTGGTTGCCGTTTGCGACCAGTACCTACGACATCACCACCACCACGGGCGTGCTGGCCTTGCTGTCGCTCGGCGACCGCGTGTCCGGCATCAACAGCATGGTGGTGTGGAGCTTCTACCTGATTGCGATCGCGATGACGGCGCTGCGCAACGACGGCCGCCTGACGCTTTACGCCGGCGGGTTGGCGATCGTCCAGTACGGATTACTGGCGTGGGCGGTGCTGGCCAGCGCGACCTCGCCGGAACAGCTGGTTTCGGCCGACTACGGCACGGCCTCTGTCGCCACGCAGGGCGAACGCTTGATCCTGCTGTTGCTGATGACGCTGCTGACGGCGACGATCGTCTACCGCATGCAGCGGCTGGTGGAGCTCTCCGGCAGCGACGGGTTGACCGGCCTGCCCAACCGCACCTGGCTGCTGCAGCGCATGCCACGCATCTTCGATGGCGTGCGCGCCGACGGCGGTTCGCTGACGCTGGCGCTGCTGGACCTCGACAACTTCAAACGCATCAACGACGAGGCCGGGCACCTAGCCGGCGATCGTGCCATTCGCCATATCGCCTCGGCGATGAGCGAAGCGCTGCAGCAGAAGGAACGCCTGGTGCGACTGGGCGGGCAAGAATTCGTGCTGCTGCTGTATTGCCCGATCGGCAGCGCCTGGGAACGGCTCGACCGGCTGCGCCGCGCGCTTGCCGAAAGACCCTTCCAGCCCGAACGCGGCGCCGAGCCGCAGCGCATCACCTTCAGCGGCGGGCTAGCGGCGTATCCGCAGGACGGCGCCGACGTATCGGCGATGCTGCGCAGCGCCGACCGACGACTGCAGCAGGCCAAGCGCGAAGGCCGCAATCGCGTGGTCGCGCGCGACGTCTGAATAGCGCGAGCGCGCCTGCGCTTCACTAAGGCCTGGTTTCCCACTACGCTGCCGCGCAGCGACGACCACCTCCGGCGATCGCGCAGCAAGGGGAGCGGACCGGATGAGCCTGAAATTGCGTCTGATCGTGATGAACTTCCTCCAGTTCTTCGTCTGGGGAGCTTGGCTGCTGACCATCGGTGCCTACTGGTTTCAGACCAAGCAATGGTCGGGCACGGGCTTCGGCGCGATCTTCTCGACCATGGGCATCGCCTCGCTGTTCATGCCCGCGCTGATGGGTATCGTCGCCGACAAATGGATCAACGCCGAGAAGCTCTATGGATTGTTGCAGATCGGCGGCGCTGTGGTGCTGTTCTTCGTGCCGCTGGTCGACAATCCGACCACCATGTTCTGGGTGATGCTGCTGAACATGATGTGCTACATGCCGACCATCGCGCTGGCGATCACGGTGAGCTACAACGCGCTCAAGAAGGACGGCCGTGATGTCGTACGCGACTATCCGCCGATCCGCGTCTGGGGCACGATCGGCTTCATCGTCGCGTTGTGGACGGTCAGCCTGCTGCACCTGGAAACCTCGGCCGGCCAGTTCTATGTCGCCTCGGCTGCGTCGCTGCTACTCGGCCTGTACGCGTTCACGCTGCCCCCGTGCCTGCCTGGGCTGCGCACGAGCGAGAGCCGCTCGCTGGTCGATGCGCTAGGACTGACTTCGTTCCGGCTGTTCAAGGACCGCAACATGGCGGTGTTCTTCATCTTCGCCATGTTCCTGGGCGCCGCCCTGCAGCTGACCAACGCCTACGGCGACACCTTCCTGCACGACTTCGCCACCGACGAGCGTTACCAGGGCCTGCTGGCGGTGCGCTATCCCGCCATCATCATGTCGATTTCGCAGATCTCCGAAACGCTATTCATCCTCACCATTCCATTCTTCCTCAGGCGCTTCGGCATCAAGGCGGTGATGACGATGAGCATGCTGGCGTGGTTCCTGCGCTTCGGCCTGTTCGCTTATGGCGACCCGGGCCCGGGTCTGTGGATGATCGTGCTGTCGTGCATCGTCTACGGCATGGCCTTCGACTTCTTCAACATCTCCGGCTCGCTGTTCGTGGAGATGCAGAGCGATACGCGCATCCGCGCCAGCGCGCAGGGCCTGTTCATGGTGATGACCAACGGCGTCGGCGCCGTGCTCGGCAGCGTGCTGAGCGGCTTTATCATCGAACACTGGTTCACTAACCCGGACCTGAGCAAGGATTGGCCGGGCATCTGGACGGCGTTCGCACTGTATTCGCTGGCGCTCGCGGTCGTGTTCGTGCCGTTGTTCAAGTACAAGCACGACCCCGCGGCGATGCAGGCGCTGCATGGCGAAGGCCGCCTCGCGCCCTGATGGCCGTTGCGATGACCATGACAGCGTTCGCGCAGGTGGTGGTGATTGGTTCCTTCAACGTCGACCACGTGTGGACGTGCCAGACGCTGCCGCATCCTGGCGAGACGTTGGCGGGCCACTACTTGACCGGTCCCGGCGGCAAGGGCTTCAACCAGGCCATCGCCGCTGCGCGCGCGGGTGCGCGCACGTGCTTCGTCTGCGCACTCGGTGACGATATCGGTGGGCAATGGGCACGCGCGCTGGCGACTGCCGACGACATCGACCTGCGCGACCAGCGCAGCACGGCGGCGACCGGCACGGCCGGTATCTACGTCGATGGCGAAGGCCGCAACAGCATTATCATCGGCGCGGGTGCTAATGCGGAGCTGTCGACCCGCTTCATCGCAGGCCAGCACGACGTGATTGCGGCCGCCAGCGTGGTGCTCGCACAGCTCGAATCACCGCTCGACGCGATCCACGCCGGGCTGCAACGCGCCCGACTCGCTGGTGCAACAACCATCCTCAATCCGGCACCGGCCAATGCCAAAGTCACGCCGGCATTGCTGTCACTGGTCGACGTGCTCACGCCCAACGAAAGCGAACTGTCCGCGCTGATTGCGCACCATGTCGGCGAGCACATCGACGAGGACACCATCGCCACGCTCGATACGCCGCACCTGCATGCGTTGTGCCGGCAGCTGCTGCCCGAAGGCAGCGTGATCGTCACGCTGGGCGCGAGCGGCTGCTTCGTCTCGCATGGCGAAGAGCGACTGCGCGGCGATACTGTGGCTTGTTACAGGATTGGCGCCGAGCCGGTCCATGCGATCGACACCACCGGCGCCGGCGACGCCTTCAACGGTGCGCTGGCAGCCGCCCTGGCGGATGACACGACTGCACCGTTTTCCGGGCACGTGCGCTTCGCCAGTCGCTACGCGGCCTTGTCGACCGAGCACAGCGGCGCAGCCGTGGCCATGCCGCGACTGGCGCAGGTGAAAGAGCGTTTCAACGCCTTGTAGGAGCACCCCTTGGGTGCGGCAGGCCTTCGTGATAACCCCCTTTTGCCCAAGGGTGCTCCTGCAAGCCGATACAATGCGCGCATGCAGATCGGCCCCTACCGCATTGCGCCACAAGTGATCCTGGCCCCGATGGCCGGGGTCACCGACAAGCCGTTTCGCTTGCTATGCAAGCAACTCGGCGCCGGCCTGGCGGTGTCGGAGATGACCACCAGCGATCCGCGCTTCTGGAACACCAGCAAATCGCGGCACCGCATGGACCACCTCGGCGAACCCGACCCGGTCAGCGTGCAGATCGCCGGCACCGAGCCACAGGTCATGGCCGACGCCGCCCGCCACAACGTCGACCATGGCGCGCAGCTCATCGACATCAACATGGGCTGCCCGGCGAAGAAGGTCTGCAACGCGTGGGCAGGCTCGGCGCTGATGCGCGACGAACTTCTGGTCGCGCGCATCGTCTCGGCCGTGGTGCAGGCCGTCGACGTGCCGGTGACCTTGAAGATCCGCACCGGCTGGGATACAGACAACCGCAACGCGCCTGCGATCGCGCGCATCGCCGAGGATAGCGGCGTCGCCGCGCTCGCCGTGCATGGCCGCACGCGCGACCAGCAGTACGCCGGCAGCGCCGAGTACGACACCATCGCGCAGATCAAGTCGATGCTGAAGATCCCGGTGATCGCCAACGGCGACATCGACTCACCGCGCAAGGCAGCCTGGGTGCTGCGCCACACCGGCGCCGATGCGGTGATGGTCGGCCGCGCCGCGCAGGGAAGGCCCTGGATCTTCCGCGAGATCGTCCACTTCCTCGCCAGCGGCGAGTTGTTGCCCGCGCCTACGCTTGCCGAGATCCGCGACATCCTGCTCGCGCACCTGCAGGCCGTGCACGCGTTTTACGGCGAGCCCGCCGGCGTGCGCATCGCGCGCAAGCACCTGGGCTGGTACGCGAAGGACCGCCCGGAAAACCTGGCCTTCCGCGCCATCGTCAACCGCGCCGAAACCGCGCGTGCACAACTGCAGCTGACAGGCGACTATTTCGATGCCCTGATCACCGGCGATGCGGCGGAGTTGCAAGCCGTCGCCTGATCGGCGGAATCGCCGTAACCGGCACATGCAGGCGCGCATGTTGCTCAATCGAAAAACCAATTCCGGCAAACAGATGTCGAAAGTCACCGCGTCGAATGGGCGATGCAATTGCCAGTCAACCTGTCGAGACTGCGTGATACCGGACGCGCCGAATTGCGACGTCCTGCCGCAAGCACTCCGGTGGATCGCCCCCTCGATCAGGAGCACGTCATGAAAGCCAAGATTGCTGGCATCGTCATCGCACTGGCTGCGATGGCACCCGTCCAGGCCGCCGAGAACGACGTCGAACGGTTGGCCGAGTATTCCGGACTCACCGTACGCAAGGTCCAGATGATCCTGGGCACGCGCACCGCGTTCGCCGAGTATCCACGCACCTACCAGCGCTCGCTCGAAAAATTCCGCAAGGCGCTGGGTACCGAGAACTACGACCAGCTGATGGCCGGGCGACCGATCAAGCTGGACAACGGCATCGAAGTGCAGGTGGCCAGCGTCGATCAGTTCTAGCGCGTCGATGGCATCGGTCAGGACGCATGGCGTGGCTCGGCTACGGCCGGACCATACCTTGCGTGCCTGCCCGGTCCATTCAGGCGATATGCCAACCGTCGAGACCGCATTGGACTCTGCGTGCTGTGGACATTCGGTTCGATGGGTATGAGCTCCGCAACTGCATCGTTGCTCGCGTTGTTCCTGCGCCACGGGCGACCGCTGGCGCGCGCGTGGGTGACGAGCTGTAATCGTTCGCGCCTTTCGCCGTAATCCTCAATGCCGCTCTCGGCACGGCTACTGGCCCTGGTGATGCGACCGACTGGAACGGACCGCAGCAGGCCTGCGATCCGTTCCACCCTGCTTCAACGCGCTGGCGCGTCGCCCGGCGCATGCCAGACGCGGCGCCAGGTGGCATCCCACATCGGCCCGACTTCGCGCGGCATGTCGAGCTGGCGCGGCGGGATGGAGTGCCACTTCGCACCCCGTTGATCCTTCGCTTGCCGATGGTCGTGTCGCGCGACGGCGAAGCGGAAGACATAGCCCGGTTCGCTGCCCATCCGCAGGTCGGTCAACACCAGCTCGCCATTCGTGACCTGCACCCGCATGAAGCCATGGTTGAACCAGGTCAGGCGCTGCACGGCCGGTACTTCGCGAGCTTCGGCGAGCGCCTGCACGTTGGATGTATGACCGCGGAAGGTCATCGCGCCGCGATCGACCGCCAGCGAGCGAAACCCTTCGACGTAGCCGCCCGGCGTCATCGCCACCACGCGCCACAGCAGCGTATTGAACGGCATCGGCACCGAGAAGCGCGGCGCATCGGCAAGGCCCATCGTGGCAAGCACGCGGTCGGCTTCGCGATCGACGATGGATTTCGCGACCAGCGACCAGCCGACGTAGCCGACGCCGAGCGCGATGCCCGCGACCAGCGCCCGCCTGCCGAGCGGGCGATCGCGTGCGTACCACGCGATCGCGCAGGCGAGCACCCACGGCAGCGCGAACAGCGGATCGATGATGAAAAGGCTCGACCACATCAGCGGCTGCATCGGCAGCGGCCACAGTAGCTGCGTGCCGTAGACGGTGAAGCAATCGATCAGCGGATGCGCCATCAGGCAGACGA
>JACMKK010000353.1 GCA_014380115.1 Luteimonas sp.
CGAGGCGATCTGCTCGTCGGTCAGGCCATCGAGTTCTTCCTTCGTGTCGACCACGACGGCTGAATCGTTGACCTCGGCCAGCACGTTCTGGCTGAACTTGGTGCCGAGCGCGGCCAGTTCGCTGTTGATCTCGCGCAGGCGCGCCTTGTCCTTCTCCGACAGGTTGGCGCCGGCGCGGACGAAATCGGTGTGGTAACGCTCGACCAGGCGCAGGCCCTGGGCGTCGAGTCCGAGCGAAGCGCGCGTGTCGTACAGGGTCTTGATGCGCGCGAACAACTTCGGGTTCAGCGAAATGGCATCGCCGTGCTCGGCGAACTTCGCCGCGTAGTCGGCCTGCAGTTTCTTGCGCGTGTCGTTGGTATCGGTGCCGACCAGGTTGAAGAACACCGTGGTCGCACGGTTGAGCACCTGACCGGATTTCTCCAGCGCGATGATCGTGTTGTCGAAGGTCGGCGCCTCGGGATTGCCGGCGATCGCCTCGATCTCCTTGAGGTTGTCGGCCATGCCGCGGTCGAAGGCCGGGGCGAAGTCAGCGTCCTTGATGCGGTCGAACTGCGGGTAGTGCAGCGGTAGCGGGCTCTGCACAAAAAAGGGATTGGCTTGTGCTTGCGAATCGTTCGGCTTGGACACATCGGTTCCCGGCTGGGCGGCTTCGGGGTTGGCGGCAGGAGCGGACTGGGCATGGACTGGTGCGGCGGCGGCGAGCGCCATGGCCAGGGCAAGGCTGAGCGGGTGCTTCATCGGTAACGATCCTCGTCGGACAGAACTGTGAAGCGTAGCGCAAGGCCTTCTCGGCATCCCATGACGAAAGGCACGGAACACACTGCATGGTCCCGCCTATCGCACGCGCGTAAACTCGCAGCGGCCGGACGGCGCGGGGGGACTGTCCAGGCCATTCCGACTCGTCACTTCTTTCGAGGAACGAAACATGCGTCGTCTTGCCGTCCTGCTTCCCGTGCTCCTGCTCGCAGGCGGCGTCCGCGCCGCGGAAACGATCCGTTACGTGGCCCTGGTCGATAACGGCAAGGAGGCCGGCCACCAGGTCGTCACGCGCGACGATGACGGCAGGACGCGGGTCGATTTCATCTTCAAGGACAATGGCCGCGGTCCGGAGCTCAAGGAGGAATTCACGCTCGCCGAGGACGGCACGTTCAAGACGTACAGCGTCAAGGGCACTTCCACCTTCGGCGCACCGGTGGATGAATCGTTCACCCGCGAGGGCAACCAGGCGCGCTGGAAATCCACTTCCGACAAGGGCGAGCAGGCGGTGTCCGGCACCGCATTGTATTCGGCGCTCGGTGGCACGCCGGAAAGCTTTTCGGTCGCGCTCGGGGCGCTGGCCAAGCGCGCCGACGGCAAGCTGCCGCTGATCCCGAGCGGCACCCTGACCACGCGCAAGGTCGCCGAGCAAGAGGTCACGCGCGGCAACGAGAAGCGCAAGGTGCAGCTGCTTGCGATGACCGGTGTCGGCTTCACGCCGACGTTCGCCTGGGCTACTACCGATGCCACGCCGCGCCTGTTCGCCTACATCTTCCCGGGCTTCCTGCAACTGGTCGAGGATGGCTGGCAAGGCAATGCCGCGGCGCTGGAAACCCGGCAGAAACAGGCCGAAGGCGAAGAACTGGTGGCGATGCAGCGACGGCTCGCGCATCCGCTGCCGGGCACGACGCTGATCCGCAACGCGCGCGTGTTCGACAGCGAGAAGGCCACGCTCGGCGCGGCATCGGACGTCCTGCTGCGCGATGGCAAGATCGTCTCGGTTTCGGCCGCGGGACAGGGCGAGGCTGCAGCCGACGAGGTGGTCGACGCCAACGGCCGCGTGCTACTGCCGGGCCTGTTCGACATGCACGGCCACGTCGGCCGCTGGGATGGCGGCCTGCAACTCGGCGCTGGCGTAACGACCGTGCGCGACATGGGCAACGACAACGCCACGCTGCAGCAGCTCATCGCGCAGGAGAAGGCCGGTGAACTGCTGTCGCCGTCCGTCGTGCCCGCCGGTTTCATCGAGGGCGAGAGCAAGATGTCGGCGCGCAACGGCTTCGTCATCAAGGACCTGGCCGAGGCGAAGAAGGCGGTCGACTGGTATGCCGAGCACGGCTATCCGCAGGTCAAGATCTACAACTCGTTCCCGAAGGACCTCCTGCGCGACACCGCGGCCTATGCGCACGAGAAGGGCCTGCGCGTCAGCGGCCACGTGCCGGCCTTCATGCGCGCGCAGGACGTGGTCGAGCAGGGCTACGACGAGATCCAGCACATCAACCAGGTCATGCTGAACTTCTTCGTCGACGACAAGACCGATACCCGCACGCTGACACGCTTCTACCTGGTCGCCGACAAGACCGCGGACCTGGATTTCGACTCCAAGCCGGTGCAGGACTTCATCGCCATGCTGGCGCAGAAGCAGATCGTCGTCGATCCGACGCTGGCGACGTTCGAATTCCTGCACCAGCGTTCGGGCGAACTGTCGCCGATCGTGACCGCCGTCGTCGACCATCTGCCGCCCGACGTGCAGCGCGCCCGACGCGTCGGTGAGATGAATATTCCCGACGACGCGACTGCCGCCCGCTACACGAAATCGTTCGCCAAGCTGGTCGAGTTCGTCGGCCGCATGTATAAGGCCGGCGTGCCGATCGTGGCCGGAACGGACGAGGTCCCCGGGTTCACGCTGCAGCGCGAGCTCGAGCTCTATGTGCAGGCCAGCATGACACCGTCCCAGGCCTTGCAGGTCGCCACCTGGAATGCCGCGAAGTACGCGCGCGTGCTCGACGACCGCGGTTCGATCGCGGCCGGCAAGCGCGCCGACCTGATCCTGGTCGACGGCGACCCGACCACCAACATCTCCGATATCCGCAAGGTCGCGCTGGTGATCAAGAACGGCACTGCCTATTACCCGAGCGAGCTCTATGAAGCGCTTGGCGTGAAGCCGTTCGCCGATCCCGTGCGCATCTCTGCCGGCAAACAATGACCATGGCATAGGAAGGACACCAGGATGACTACCGCCTACGACTTCAGCGCGCGCGACATCGATGGACAGGATCGATCCTTGTCCGACTACACCGGCAAGGTCCTGCTGATCGTCAATGTCGCTTCCAAGTGCGGCTTCACGCCGCAGTACACAGGCCTGGAAAAACTCTGGCAGGACTACCGTGAGCGCGGCCTGGTGGTGATGGGCTTTCCCTGCGATCAGTTCGGCAACCAGGAGCCGGGCAACGAGGCGGAGATCAAGAACTTCTGCTCGTTGACCTATGAAGTCGATTTTCCGATGTACGCCAAAATCGACGTCAACGGCAGCGATGCGCACCCGCTGTGGAAGTGGCTGAAGGACGAGAAGGGCGGACTGCTCGGCATCGATGCGATCAAGTGGAATTTCACGAAGTTCCTCGTTGGTCGCGATGGCAAGGTGCTCAAGCGCTATGCGCCTACGGACAAGCCGGAGTCGTTGGCCAAGGATATCGAGGCTGCGCTCGGTTGAGACTGGTTCCGCAGCAAGCCGAGCTATGCTTGATGCATGGCGCATGCGCTCTGGACCATCGGCCACTCCACGCGCGACTGGAACACGTTCATCGCGTTGTTGCAGGCCACGCAGATCGAGGTCTTGGCCGACGTGCGCCGCTTCGCCGGCTCGCGTCGCCATCCGCAGTTTTCCGGTGAGGCGATGGCGCGCGAGCTGCCGATCGCAGGCATCGCCTATGCGCCGATGCCGGCATTGGGCGGTCGCCGGCCGGCGCGGCCGGATTCGCCGAACACGGCCTGGCGCAATGCCAGCTTCCGCGGCTATGCGGACTACATGGCCACCGATGATTATCTCGCCGCACGCGCACGACTCGAGGCCCTGGCCATCGACCAGCGTGTCGCCGTGATGTGTGCCGAAGCGTTGTGGTGGCAATGCCATCGCGGCCTGATCGCGGATGACTTCAAGTCGCGCGGCTGGGACGTTGTGCACCTGCTGGCGGCGGGTCGCCAGGAAGCGCATCCCTATACGACGGCGGCGCGCATCGTCGACGGGCGGCTCGACTATCGCGCTGCACCGGATCCGCAGCCGCAGCTGTTCGAATAGCGGCGGAAGGATTACTCAGCGGTAACCGGCGGCCTGCAGCTCGAACAACTCCGCGTAGCGTCCCGCCTGGCCCATCAACTCGACGTGCGTGCCGCTGGCTTCGATCCTGCCCTCGTTGAGCACCAGAATCCGGTCGGCCATGCGCACGCTCGAAAAACGGTGCGAGATGAGCACCGCGGTCTTGTCGTCCGACAGCTCCTTGAAGCGCTGGAACACTTCGTATTCGGCGCGCGCGTCGAGCGCGGCAGTCGGTTCGTCGAGGATCATCACCTGGGCATCGCGCATGTAGGCGCGCGCGATCGCGATCTTCTGCCACTGCCCGCCGGACAGGTCGACGCCTGTCTTGAAACGGCGGCCGATGACCTGGTCGTAGCCGCGCGGCAGCGCGTCGATGACCTGGTCGGCGAGCGAGCGGCGCGCGGCCTCGCGGATGCGGGCCTGGTCGGTCATGGCGTCGATCTGGCCAACGCCGATGTTCTCCGCGGCAGTCAGGTGGTAGCGCACGAAGTCCTGGAAGATCACGCCGATGTTGGCGCGCAGGTCGTCGAGGTCGTAGTCGCGCAGATCGCGTCCGTCGAGCAGGATGCGGCCCTCGTCGGGCTCGTACAGGCGCGCGAGCAGTTTCACCAGCGTGGTCTTGCCGGCGCCGTTTTCGCCGACCAGCGCCAGCACTTCGCCGGCGCGCAGTTCGAAATCGAGCCCGCGCAGGGCCCAGCGTTCGGCTTCGGGGTAACGGAAGCCGACGTTCTCGAACACGAAGCCGCGTCGGATCGGACGCGGCACGGGCACGGCGTCGGGTTTCGATGCGATCTCCGGCTTGATCTCGAAGAACGAATAGAGGTCGTCGAGATACAACGCCTGTCCAGCCACTTGCGAGAAGCCGACGAGCAGGCTTTCCAGCAGCTGCCGCAGGCGGCGGAAGCTGCCGGCGAGGAAGGTCAGGTCGCCAATCGAGAAGTCGCCCGTCACCGTGCGCCAGGCGATGTAGCCGTAGGCGATGTAATAGCCGAGCGTACCGAGCGCGGCCAGCAGCGTGCCCCAGAACGCACGCTGACGCGCCAACTTGCGGTTGGCCTGGAAGAACATGTCGGACAACTCGCGGTAGCGCGCGATGAAGAAGCGGTGGAGGTTGAAGATCTTCACCTCCTTCGCGGTCTCGACGCTGGCGCCGGTCTGGCGCAGGTATTCGAGCTGGCGCCGCTCCGGCGTCCACTGGAAGTTCAGCGAATAGTTCAGCGCGTTGAAGTGCGCCTCGCCGATGAAGGCCGGGATCAGCGCGATCGCCAGCAGCACGATCAGCCACGGCGCGTAGACGAGCAGGCCGGCGGCGAAGCTGACCACCGTGATCGCGTCCTGCGCCTGCCCGAACAGCTGGCTCATCAGGTTCATGCGTCCCATCGTCTGGCGGCGCGCGCGGTCGAGCTTGTCCTGCAGTTCCGGGTCCTCGAAATCCTCCAGGTCGAGCGTCGCCGCGTGTTCCATCAGGCGCACGCTGGTGGCGTTGGTGAACAGTTCCGACAGCAGGCTGTCGGCATAACTGACCATGCGGCCGAGCAGGTCTGACAGGATCGCCAGTCCGAACTCGATCGCGAGCAGCCACAGCAGGTGGTTGAGCTGTCCGCCCTGCCAGGCCTGCGTCAGCGAGTCGAAGCCCAGGCCGAGCCCGACCAGCCGCACGGCCTCGTCGATGATCAGCTTGCCGATGTACAAGGTCACGACCGGCAACAGCGCCCGCACCAGGCGCAGCCCCATGCTGGTGAGCGCCAATGGTTTGCTGGTGGCCCAGACCTCGCGCAGGAAGGGCGGCAGGTTGCGCAGCGCATTGACGCGCTCGCGCAGGCTGGGTTTGGGTTGTTTTCTGGGTGTGGGCGTTGCGCCCGGGGCGGGATCGGCCATGGCTGGATTGTGGAGCATCGCCGACGTTACCGGCGCCGTGACGTAGGGCGGGCCCCGGCCCGCCGCTCTTGATCTTCGGCGGCTTTCCGACGAATCACGATGACGTCGTGGCGGGCCAGGCCGGCGGGCCGGGGGCCGCCCTACACCTCGTGAGCCGGCTTCCAAGCTCGGCACGTCGGTTGCTGGGCCCGGCGAGCCGAGTTTGGAACTCGACGGGCCGCCTTCCAAGCTCGGCGCGCCGGTCTCCGAACTCGGTGGTCCGACCTCCGAACTCGGCAGACCGACTTCCGAACTCG